>CAZMUV010000013.1:0-55512 GCA_964569345.1 uncultured Maribacter sp.
TGTAGTCTAAAATCAGTACTCAAATCTATTATTATTGTACCATTTGAAAAGGAATATTCCTTTAAGAATTTCGTGGAATTTCCATGCCCCAAACAGAGAAATACAACATTCACATTTAAGTTTACGGCTCCAGTAAAAGTCATATCGGTTTGTCCCAATAAATCGGGATGTCCAGATACCAATGGTTTTCCTGAACGTGTGGTGCTATACACAAAATCGATTTCTGTTGCAGGATGCTGCAATAGAATACGAATCAGTTCCCCACCCGTATATCCTGAACCTCCAATTATGCCTACTTTAATCATTAGTACTGTTTTAAGTCATTCCCGCACAGGCGCGAATCAGTTTGCTGTTTTCCAAATGTTTGTTTTGCCTTTTGGATTGAGGTTATGGTCTTTACACCTCCCTTAGTCTCTCTTTTTCAGAAGTGAAACGCTATGTTTCAAAATATCATTTCATCTAACATCTAATTATTCACATGACCATAAATCTTACCGGCGTTGGATTGTATTTTGATAAAACCCTTTGCTTCGTCGGCGGTCCATCCTTTGTTTATCTCGCCATAGCTTCCAAAAGATGCGTTCATCAAATCATGTGGGGATGAAATGCCGTTAAGCCTGAACTGGAAAGGATAGAGGCTTATGAAGACATCGCCCGAAACGGTTTTTTGTGTATCCGATAAAAACGCTTCTATGTTTCGCATTACCGCATCCAAATAATTTCCTTCGTGTAACAGCATTCCATAGAAATTACCTTGTTGCTCTTTTTGGAATTGCTGCCACTTGGTAAGGGTATGCTTTTCCAATAAGTGATGTGCCTTAATAATAATCAATGCCGCCGCTGCCTCAAAACCTACTCGGCCTTTTATACCTATAATGGTGTCGCCCACATGGATGTCTCGGCCAATGGCATATTTGCTAGCCATAGCTTCCAGTTTTTCAATGTTGTTTACCGGAGTATCATTTTCCCCATCTATAGCCACCAATTCTCCTTTGTTAAACGTAAGCTTTACATCAGATGGTTCTTTTTCCTTTAGCTGACTAGGGTAGGCACTATCTGGTAATGGTTTTTCTGAAGTTAATGTTTCTTCACCGCCAACAGAGGTTCCCCAAAGTCCTTTGTTGATGGAGTATTTAGCCTTTTCCCAAGGATAATCTACTCCGTTCTCCTTTAGATAGGCAATCTCTGTTTCTCTGGATAACTTGTTGTCTCTTATGGGAGTTATGATTTCTATTTCTGGAGCAATGATTTGGAAAATCATATCAAAGCGCACTTGGTCGTTTCCAGCACCTGTACTGCCGTGGGCTATATATTTGGCGCCTACTTCCTTGGCATAGTTCACAATTTCAATGGCCTGCACGATACGTTCAGCACTTACCGATAAGGGATACGTGTTGTTCTTTAGGACATTTCCAAAAATCAAGTATTTTACTACTTTTTCATAAAAGGTCTGCACGGCATTTATAGACGTATAGGATGTTGCTCCAAGTTCCAAGGCTTTTTGCTCTATACTTTTTATTTCTTCCAATGAAAATCCACCAGTGTTCACGCTTACCGCATGTACCTCGTATCCTTTTTCTTTACTTAAATATTTGGCGCAGTAACTGGTGTCCAATCCGCCGCTGTAGGCTAAAACAAGTTTTTTCATAATATTGTTATTTTCATTTCAGTTTTGAGTTCAGAGTTATGAATAGTTGTAACTTATAACGTATAGCTATACCCTCGTAACTACTTTTTAGTTTTCTTCAAAAACAAACTCTCCTTTATACTTCTTAATCTTTTAAATGCCTTCCCATTAAGGTTCTCTTTTTTCGATTCAGGTTTTGCTTTTGGGTCGTGTAACATGCCTGTACAAAGACATAGTTTTTGTTCTGTACGGGTAAGAATATCAAAATTTTTACAGGTTTGACAGCCTTTCCAAAATTCCGGATCATCCGTTAGTTCGGAAAAAGTAACCGGTTTGTAACCAAGCTCGTAGTTTATTTTCATTACTGCAAGTCCTGTGGTAATACCAAAAATCTTGGCATCGGGAAACTTCTCTTTACTGAGTTCAAAAACGCGTTGTTTTATTTTTTTTGCCAGCCCTTGTCCTCTAAAACTGGGATGTACGATAAGGCCAGAATTAGCAACATATTTTCCATGTCCCCAGACTTCAATATAACAGAAACCGGCGAAGATTTCGCCATTCAAGGCAATAACAGCATTACCATTTTGTAGTTTTTTTTGTATATAATCTGGTGTACGTTTGGCTATTCCTGTCCCTCGGACTTTTGCTGATTCCTCAATGGTATCGCAAATAGCTTGGGCGTATTTAAAATGTGATTCGTTAGCAACAACAAGTTTCATTGCTATAGGGTTTTAGAAAGTAAAAAATAAATTGATTTTGCTTGTGCGGAAATGGACTCACCTATTTCCATAAATAGTTTATACCCTTACGGGCGACGGCGGCATACGCGAACAAAAGTAACGACCGGAATAGAAATCCAGGTAGAAGTATATGTATGTGCTTTTGTTGTCATTATAAATCAAAAGTACAATTATTATCGAATTATCCTAAAGGAGATCAAAAAAAATACAAATAGTTTAGGTTTTGTTACGATGCATGCCAATTTCATAAATTAAATATCCAAATACTACACAATACTCAATAGTTAGTAGTCCTAAATGTTCTCTGAAATCGATTTGGGAGTAGGCAAAATAACTCAATACTACAGCTGCCGACCATACTATTGCGTATCTATATGTTGTGAAAATAGAAAGCGTTACTAAGAAAATAATGTACCATGGATGTACGGTAGCCGATAAGAAGTAATATAGGGTAAGTACCCATAACATTGAAGATATTAAAACACCCAAGTCTTGGTTCTTTCTAAGAAAAGTGAAAAGAAGGACGATACCTACGGTAAGAATAGGTGTAATTTTCCCATAGGTTTTAATAAGTTCCCATGGTTTGGCATCAAACTGAATTGCAATTTGCTTAACTCCATTATAGAATCCTGCATTAAATTCAAAGTTGGAGAACCAGAGTCCTATTGTTTGTGAATAATTATGGATAAAATCTGCTGTGTAAAAAGGAGCGAACAATAGCAGAGAGGTCAGTCCTATTATACTATAGAAAAGAATGCTTCTTTTAAAATTGAAATGTTTTAAGAACAGTGGTAAAAATAATAAAGGCACCAATTTAACCGATATGGAACAGGCGAGAACCACAGCGGCCCATTGCCATTTATTTACAGATAACAAATACAAGGACCACACGAAAAAGAATAGCATAACACCCTCAAAATGAAGATTTCCTGTGAGCTCTATAATCACCAAGGGATTTAGGAAATACCAAAAAATTAAGTGCGGGGATTGGTTGAGTCGCTTCAATAATTTACGTCCAAAATAGAAGATACCTATGTCTGCTAGTAGGATGATTCCCCGTAGCGCAATTATAGAACCTAAGACGCTCTTTCCGCCTAAGATGGTAGCCAAGGCAAAGAAGAATTGGTTCAAAGGAGGGTAGTTGCTAAAATGTCTAGCACTTAAACTTCCCATACCTTCATAGAGTTGTTGCGCGTTTTGGATGATTAGTTTTGGTTGTGAAATAAGGTTTTTGGGAACTTCTACATAGGGGTTTATTAAATTTCGAACCAGTTCCCCGTCCCATATAAACCGATAAAAATCTTGTGAGAGGTTGGGTTCCATAAACAGAAATACAAGCCGCGCTAGGATACCGATTCCAAAGAGTAACTTAAAATTCCATTTCTCGAACTGTATTATTTTATAACACAAAAAGAACAGTGCGGCAAAAAGGCTTAGGAGTTTTGGAAAATCGGTTCGCTCCAAATGGTATGCAAAAGTGTAATAGAAAATGATGCTTAATAGGGCCAGTAGAAGCGATACCTTATGGAGTTTCAGGTATGTGATAGGACTATTGGCCATTAAATTGGGTTATTTGTGTCGGTGAATTTAATATTTTTTACCTCTTGAAAATTTACCGTTCCATCATTTTACCCAAAAGTTCCTTCATCATTTTTGCAGCCAGGTAAGCAGTCATATCTTGAAAATCCCTATCTGGATTATACTCTACGATATCGGCCCCAACGACCTCTGTATTTATATTTTGTATGATATCAATGACTTGTCTGGAAGATAATCCGCCTGGTTCGTTATGCGAAACTCCTGGCGCATAGGCAGGGTCAAATCCATCCATATCAAGAGAAATATAAAGGGGATTTTTAAATTCGGGGAGGGACATAGTATCTAAATGTCGCATTTCCTGAATTTCAACCTTGTATTTTTTTGCTTGTGCTGTCTGATGAGGATTTAAGGTTCGGATGCCTACCTGAACCAAGCGTACGGCAAAACCATTCTCCATGATACGAGCAAAAGGGCAGGCGTGAGAATACGGGTCACCTTCATATTCGTGGTATAGGTCTGCATGTGCATCAATATGTAAAATATCCAGTTTTGGGTAGTGGTCGTGATAGGCCTTAATAATAGGAAAGGTGACCGAATGATCTCCTCCTAAAGAAAGTATCTTATTTTCTGTTTTTAAGTGGTCTCGGGTAATTTTTTCAATATCAAAATATTCTTTTATTTCAAAATCGCCTTTGTCGGTAATACCTTCGTTTTCTATAGAAAAACCACTTTCTGAGCATAAGTTCATGGAATCGCTGTATAGTGCTTTCCGTATTAAAGTTGGTGCTTTTGCCGGTCCGCTTTGAAAAGAGGATTTGGCGTCCCATTGTAAGCCTTGTATGTTTATTTTAGTCATTTTTTATTTTTATTCTAAAAATGGAAATTCGGAGTTTTCGTGTGTTCTTGAAAATAGATGGACTGGATTACTTTATTTAAGCTTTCTGAGATTATCGTTGTATCAATTTTAGCTCCTCCCACGTAACAAAACGAATATCTTCTTCATCAAATAGCGATTTGTTTTTTGGGTCGGTAAAAAAATCGGTATCTATTTGTCGCCATTCTGCGCCAAAATTCGGGTGATTTATGGTAACAGCTTTCATTTCCATATCATCATACGCTGGGTGAAGTAGGAACACATTAAGTCCGGGAACCAAGTTGCCGGCCACTTTTGCATAGTATTCGCTTAGGGTACCCGCTTTAAAGAGGTCAAAGTTGCCAATGTGGATTTTTTGCGTGGTCAAATCTTCTGGTTTTATGATTTGTGTTGGATTTAACCCAACCATAGAAAGTAACTCTCTGCTTACCATAATAGGGAGATTATATGTTTTTCCTAGATTTCTGTAGGCCTCAAAAAAATGGGCATGCGCACCAACACTGTACATGTGAACATCTAAATGTGTTGGTTCTAATCCGAATTTCAATGCTTTTTGTATTTGCGCATCCAACTCTTTGGCTACATGTTCTGGCTTGGCATTCTTTTTAAGTTCTTCACGAGTTTTGTAGAAATGTCCGTTTTCATCTACCAAACTGGGTACTTCAGATAGCGGTGAAACGGGTCCGAATTTATACTTTTCCCACTCGCAGGTTAAGGTTAAGTGTATGCCATAATCATATTTTGGGTTGTTCTTTGCAAAAACAGCTATTTCATAATACCAAGGGCAGGGGACCATAATGCTGTAGGAATTAACGATTCCCGTTTCAAGACATTGGATAGTAGCCCTGTTATGTGAGTGTGAAAGTCCAGCATCGTCTGCATGAATAATGAGTAGTTTGGTATTTTCGGAATACCCTAGATGTTGTGCAGTGTTCATTTTCTATAGTTAATGTCTAAGATACTAAAATAGTGTTGATTTTGTCTTTCGTAGATTAGGGTATTATAACAGTACTTTACCATTGCCAAATCAGTAGTAATTTATAACGAAGCCAGCAGAAGTGCTGTAGCAAAAGCAGCGTATATTTAATTTATTTTTTACCACACTACTTCATTAGCTTTTTGTTATTTCTTGAACTATCCGATACGCTGAAGAAACTGCGCCGTCCATATAACCCGCAAATTCTGTAGCTGATTCGGAGCTGGAAATAAACAAGGTGTCATCAAAATAGGACTCCCTAAAAATTGGATTCCCATTATTTTGATGTGGATAAAGAAAAGTTTCAGAGGGTTCAAAGGTGTTTTTTTCTTTACTCCAAACACATTCTCGATAACTCGTAAACCCTTCAGCTTCGACCCCAAATATTTTTTTTATCTGGTTGATTACATGCTCGCGTCGATCTGTATACGTAAGATTCTTTAAGGAGGAATCTATAAATCCGCAAAGCGCATATTTGGACCTTTCGTGATTGCTATGGTCATATAATTCTGTGATTGGCCCCGAATTGCTGAATAAAGTGCTAGGGATATTTCCTATTTTCCAGAAAGGTTCATCATACGAGAGTGCAATTTTAATGGAATCTTCCATCCAAGTATGTGTTTGTATGGCAACACCCATTAAATCTGTAGGTAAACCAGGTTCAAATATTATTTTTTTTACCCATAATTTAGGAGGAAGAGCCAAAACTACGGAACGGCTCTCGAAGTTCTTTTCTGCACGTACTTCAACAGTGTTTTTATCAATCTTGATATGGGTTACCGATTGGTTGAAGACGACATCGGTTTGATCTAATTTATGAAGCAATGCTTTTATTAGACTGGACGTACCACCGGAGATTCTGAAACTAGGAGATTGGCTAGGAATTTGAACCAATTGTGCAGGGGAAGCAGCCAAGGTTTCATAGAATACGTTGTTATCTATACGTTGTTCAAAGTGCTCGATTTCCAATTCCTCTAGAAGCTCTATTACGTGGGTATGCTGTTTGGTAAACCAAGTAGCTCCCATATCCAAAGGGGCTTTGTTTACGTCATATATGGTATTGATTCTTCCACCTACCCTATTTCTAGCTTCCAGTATTTTAAATGGAATACCTTCTTTCTTTAAAAGGTATCCGGTTAAAAGGCCTGATAAACCAGCTCCAATTATTGTTATTGACATGTTGTAAAAATTACTTTGAATTGCCTTTGAGAGTCTATGCTATGCAATCAAAAATTGTTTAAAGAGTTGCTTTTTTCTGTTATAAATCTTTTGCAAAACAAAGGCAGTCAGGAATATCCTTTAGTTTACCATATTTTTCAATTGGACGGTAACCATTTCTTTGATAAAGTTTACTTGCTTCAGGTTGCTTAGAACCTGTAAAGAGTATGCATTTAATACTTTCTAGTTCTCTAGACCAGTCTTCTAATTCAGAGAGCATTTTTTCTCCGATTCTTTGGCCTCTCGCGTTGGGGGAAACATACATCCGTTTAATTTCCATTAAATTAGAATCATACTTTGAGATAGCTCCACAACCAATAGGTGTTCCCTCCTTAAAAGCTAAAACGACATATTTTAAACTGGAAATAGCATTAAATTGAGATAGAGAATGCGTATTTCCATCTCTTTGTGCAAGATCTGAATTCAATAATTGCACTAGTTTTTTAAATTCTAGATTTTCTGAATTGGTTCTAATTATTTCAATCATATTTTTTAAATGTTCGTTAAGGCAGATAGTTTAAAACATATAAATATGTGCAAGTTTTAAATCAATGTATTAAAATACAATTTTTCGCTTAAAGCTAATTAAAATCGTACATCAGAAAGTTTTCTATACTTAATCTGTTTATTAAAGTCGTATTTTCAAAAAATGAGTTATAAATCGATAATGGCATAATGGATGATTGTTAAATGCTGTGCGATTTTAAAAATCCAAAGAAAAACAAAAAAAGGATGGCCATTTAGCCATCCTTTTTACAAATAAGATATAATTTTTTAAGCCCTCGCTGTCAAAGATTTAAAGAAGACAAATCCAAACCCTAGGAACAACATAAAGTGGAATGGAAACAATCCAAAATCGTTCAGGGGTATGGCACTATACATTCCAAATAGGAAGTAGACCATCAGGGCAAATTCCAGAATCATGTTAGGAGAAAGTTTCTTTGCCAAATACTTGTTGCCTTTCCAGCTTTCTGTAATATTATTGATATTAAATTTTGGCGTACGTACAAATTCACTTCGTTTCCCCATATGCCCTTCTAGGACAGCAATGGAATTGTGCAGGGAAAACCCTAGTGCAACGGAGAAAAAGGTAAAGAATATCTTTATATACTCCACAAAATTATTAAAGCCGCTACCCTGTATGCTTTTATAGGTAAACCAATAGCAGACGAACAAAATAATCGTACTTATAGTAAATAGGCTCAACAGAGAGAATACCCAATCCAAATGCCCATAGGTATTTTTAATATAAAGGGATGGAATGCTTAGCAAGGCAACTAAAAAGACACATAAAAACATAGAGCTGTTTAACAAATGCATTACGCCATGAAACTTGGTTCTAAACGGAATGTTCTTTGCATTGATAACGCTCCAAACGGTTTTTCTAAAATTCTCGGCACCACCTTTGTTCCAACGGAATTGTTGAGAGCGGGCTGCGCTAATAACCACTGGAAGTTCTGCAGGTGTTTCTACATCTTCCAAGTACTTAAATTTCCAATTTTTCAACTGTGCACGGTAGCTCAAATCTAAATCCTCTGTGAGCGTATCGCCCTCCCAGTTACCAGCGTCTAAAATACATTCCTTACGCCAAATACCTGCTGTACCGTTAAAGTTGATAAAATGTCCTTTGCTGTTACGGCCAACCTGCTCTAAGGTGAAATGTGCATCTAAAGCAAAGGCCTGAATTTTTGTAAGCGTGGAGTAATTGCGATTTAAATGCCCCCAACGTGTTTGTACAACGCCTATTTCTTCGTCTTTAAAATAAATGACGGTCTTTTTTAACCAATCTGGAGCAGGTAAAAAGTCAGCATCAAAAATGGCAATAAATTCACCCTTGGCAATTGTAAGTCCTTCTTTTAAAGCACCGGCTTTGAAACCGCTTCTATCTGTTCTTCTGATGTGCTGTATATCTAAACCTGCCTCTTGTAATTTACGAATGCTTGCCTCGGTATTAATTACGGTATCATCTGTAGAGTCGTCCAATACTTGAATCTCTAATTTACTCTTGGGGTATTCTATTTTCGCGATGTTTTCCAATAAACGATTCATAACATATTCCTCGTTATACACTGGAAGTTGAATGGTTACTATTGGAATCTCCTTAGGATCCATCAAATTGAATTTCGGGGCTGTTTGGTTCTGCCGCTTTTGACTCAAGTAGTTCACCAAAAGATTGAGCTGTGCCAAGCTGTAAAAGAAAATCAACAGTAAAGAAATACTGTAGATTACGATGATAAAGTATGCTAGTGCTAATGCCATATTATTTAATGCTGTATTTGAAAATCCAACCCAATATTTTTATGCCGGCAAATATACTCCCTTTTACGGTGCCAGACACTTTTGAAATACCTATTCTTTTTTTGTAACGTACTGGTACTTCGGTATATGTCATTTTTTTCTTCAAAATTTTCAATTGCATTTCTACCGTCCATCCGTAGGTCTTGTCCTGCATTTCCAATTCTTTGAGCTTTTCGTATTTAATAGCTCTAAAAGGACCTAAATCCGTAAATTTTGCGCCAAAAAACAGTCGCATTAAAAACGTCGCCAACCAGTTGCCAAAAATCTGTTGCGGGGTCATGGACCCTTCTTCGCGCAAACTTTTTTTTCTGGCGCCAACAACAAAATCAAGATTTCTTTCTAAAATGGGAGCTACAACCGTGTCCAGTTCCTCTGGGTAATCGGAATAGTCTCCATCGATAAATACGATAATATCGGGTGCTTTGGACTTTTTATCGATATAATCCAGACCACAAAGGCAGGCGTATCCGTAGCCTTTTCGTTTTTCAGTTAGTACGGTAGCACCAGCTTTTTCTGCATTTATCACCGTATCGTCTATAGAATTGTTATTTACTACAATAATCTCGGAAACTGTTTTGGGAAGCTCGTTTATTACATGGGCTATAGAGTCTGCTTCGTTAAATGCAGGAATTATCACCTTAATGTCTACCATTATTTTAAGTCAGAAATTGAGTTTTCTTTTTTAAAGGCGCCAAAGTTGGACCATTCCTTAATTTTCTTTCCATTATTGTATTTTTCGGCAGAAGTTAATTCGTTATCAATGTACTTTAGGCAATAGCCATTTTTCACCCCTTTATTTAATTGGCATTTATGGTTTATACGGCCTTGCTTATCATAAAATAACCACCAGTTTATTTTCTCTCCGACGGAAAAATGTCCTTCTTGTGTGCGTACTCTGTTGCTGTTGTAGAAATACCAATACTTTTCTTTTTTATCGTATTGGTAATGCCCTTGAGAGGCGATTCTACCGGTTTCGTGATAAAACTTCCAATACCCATTTTTAACATTGAAACGCATCCAGCCTTCCGATTTCAGCGTGCCGTTCTCATGGTAGGTCTTTTGGTAGGTACTATCCTCTGAAGAGAATCCCGTTATAAAAACATATGCGAAGATAATAAGGGTCTTTTGTAACACGGATTCTTTTTTAATAGGTCGAAGTTATTGAAAATTACTAACATTTGTCTTGAATACACTTTGCCAACAAGTTTTTGAAGATGATACAAAAGGCTGTAACAGGGCGTGCTTACCTTTAGGTTAAATTGATTTTTCTATCTATTAAAAATTAGCCCTATTGTCTGGAGATCATACCCTCTTACCTACTTCTTATTCATTAATTCCATTAAATCAACATCATTACCTAAAAGTACTTGGGTAGGATTAATACGGCCTTTTTCGGGACCGTTCTCTAGTTTTAAAACCCCTCTTGGGCACACTGCTGAACAAACACCGCAACCTACACAGCTAGAACGCACTATGTTTTCTCCTTTTTGAGCATACGCACGTACATCTATACCCATTTCGCAATAGGTAGAGCAATTTCCACAGGATATGCATTGTCCTCCATTGGTGGTGATTCTAAAGCGTGATTTAAATCGTTGAACAAAGCCCAAATAAGCGGCTAAGGGACAGCCGAACCTACACCAAACCCTGTTGCCAAAAATAGGATAGAAACCTGTGCCAATGACCCCGGCAAATACGGCTCCAATCAAAAGGCTATAGGCGTTTTGTACACTGGCTGTTTTTAGGCCTAAAACCGTTCCAGTTTCCGCAAAGAAACTGTACAGCGTAAGGCCTGTCATTACCACTGCAAAGACCAAGACACTGTGTACAAGCCAGCGCTCCACTTTCCAAGAAAAGAGTGATTTGCTTGAGTGCTGTCTGTAGGGGTCGCCTAAGGTTTCTGCCAATCCACCACAACCACAGACCCATGAGCAGTACCAACGTTTTCCAAAAAAATAGACCATTACAGGCACAATGACTAAGGTGAGCAAAACACCCCAGAATAATATAAACATCCCAATACCACCGCTATTCAAGAGGGATTTCAGGTTCCATTGGAAAAAG
Organism: uncultured Maribacter sp.; assembly: GCA_964569345.1. GTDB lineage: Bacteria > Bacteroidota > Bacteroidia > Flavobacteriales > Flavobacteriaceae > Maribacter. The sequence continues at coordinate 11,337 of CAZMUV010000013.1, forward strand.
AAATCATAATCTAAAGGGAAAGCGTTCTTGAAATCATAGTAGGGCATTTGTAAACGCACCATAATCTCTGGAATTAAAAAGGCAAAAACGATTTGAAAAAATAATACGGATGTAGTACGTACGATTTGGTAAATGTTGTGACGGTATTTTATATACATACGCACCGCCATTACAGACATTACCGTACAATACATAAATCCATAAACAAACCAGTGTCCAGCAGGATTACCACTTAGACTTTCGCTAATGGGGTCTACTAGATAGGTCCAGTTTACCGAATATTCCGATCTAAAATAGAGCACTAGGTAAAAACTGACTAAAAAGATAAAGACCATCCAGGCAATCCACCCTTGGTTCGTGCTGCTCTGGTGATAAATACCATCATTTTTGATTCCTTTTTGTCCTAGTAACACAACGTTGGGTAATATAAACATCAACGCGCCGATAATTCCTAGGCCAAAGGTTAAAAACCACATAAGCCCCTTGTTTTCTACTATAAAGCCAGTGCCGGATGTTTTGCCTAGCTCCGAAGCCATGTCGTGAGGCGCTGTATAAATGATTTTTTTGTATTCCTTGTTTTTTCGATGTGTGGCATTTACCGATTCTAGCGCTTCCGTTATTTTTGGAGAAAAGGCCATCATACCCTCAAAAGATTTACCAACAACGCTTGTCTCTATTTCAGAAACAAATAATTCGCTCTTAATTCCTTTATTGGCCACAAACTCCTTGAAGGAATCTGGTGATAGTTGGTAGGTGCCAATAACAGGTAGTACTGTAAATATACCTAGCCCTATCAAAAAAATGACCAGTCCTGTATTTTTTATTACTTTCATAAAATACTTTTTCGTTTATGGTTGTCGGTTGCTAGTTTTGCTTTGTTTATTTAAAATAAAACAATCAACTGTAAACCAACACTTATTAGGCGTTGCTAAATATCCGTTTCCAACTTTTTTTCTTGGTGGTGATGCTCGTGCCCTGTTCTAAATTATACTTTGCAACCACTTCTTCCTCGTACTGCTTGTAAAATTCCGGGTCAAAATTAGCGTCTTTTAAGTACTCCATTACGTAATCTGTGGTTCTATTTTCGGTTAGCCATCGGTCAAAAATTTCGTGGCGCATTCGGATACCAAAGGTGTTGATGCCTAAGAATAATTTCGATTCTTTATCATAGGCGAGTGTAATACAAATTTTTTCTGTGTTATGTCTCCAATGAAAGTGCTGCTCATGGTCTTTTTTATTCCGTTCACTAAACACCCATCCGTAGGTTTGGTATTCTACGTCCAAGAATTTAGCGGAGTTGAACCAATGCCCTGGCTTGTATTCGGTTGGGTTGTCGCATAATGTTTGTGCTAAAGCTTCGCCCATCATTCGCCCAGTATACCAGACAGCTTCTATAGGACGTCGGTTGCCAATGCCCTCATGTTGTTCTGCACAATCTCCAATAGCATATACGTCCTTTGCGCTGGTTTCTAAATAGCGGTTAACTTTTACACCTCTACCTAGTTCTATTCCAGAAGTCTTTAGAAAATCGATATTTGGGGTAACGCCTGCGGTTAAAACTATTACGGTACATTCAATGGTATCACCTTTGTCTGTGGTTACTGCTTTGGCCTTTCCGTTTTCATCGGCAATAATTTCTACTAGGTTGGTGTCTAAACGCAAGTCGATATTGTGCTCTAGGATGTGTTCATTGATCAAGGCTGATTCTCCTGCCGGTAAAACACCATTCCAAAAACTCTTTTCCCGAACCAAAAAAGTGACTGGAATTTTTCGGCTACGGAGCATTTCTGCCATTTCTATTCCAATAAGTCCGCCACCCACAATAACCGCTCTTTTACAGGTTATTTTATCCGGCGCAATTTTTTCCAGATTATCCAAGTCTTGTTTGGAGTATAATCCCTGTACGCCTTCCAGGTCTTGACCTGGCCAGCCAAATTTGTTGGGTTTGGAGCCTGTTGCAATCACCAGTTTGTCGTATGCTATTGCATCGCCGGTTGCTAATTGGACCGTTTTTCGGATAGTGTCTACTTGTTCGATATACCCTTTTATCAAGTCAATACGGTTCTTTTTCCAGAACCAGTTTTCGTAGGGTTGGGTATGTTCAAATTTCATGTGGCCCATATACACGTACATAAGTGCTGTACGGGAGAAAAAATAATCTGTTTCGGCTGAGATGATGGTTACTTTATGATCGGAAAGCTTCCGTACATGTCTGGCTAAAGTAACCCCGGAAATACCGTTTCCGATAATAACAATATGTTGCATAAAATGGTTTTCTTGGTTGATGTGTCGCTTTTAAAGGTAAGAACTTAACATCTACGTTTTTATTTAGAAGGAATATAAATTCGTTATCGTTTTGTAATACTTACGGGTAATTTTTGTCCTTATTAAGGCATAGGCTGGGTTTTAATAGCATCTTTTGAAGTCCTTGAAACTGATAAATCTTAAAACAATCATAAATAAAATTGCAGTTGTGTAGGTTTTATAAAAGAACTGCGACAGAGAGTAGCATATGGAACAGATTAAAAGTTAGCATTATGAAATATACCATCCTAAACCTATTTATGTTACTGGTTATAATGACTACTGCTTCAGCACAAGATGTATCTGATTTTTTTTCCAAGACGGATAGTTTTTTGAAAGCTAGTGTAGTCGGCGGAAGAGTGAAATATACTTCCGTAAAAGAAAATCCGGCTGACCTGAAATCGATTTTGGATTCTGCAAAGGAGATTTCCATTCCAAAGACCGATGCTTTAAACTACCAAGCTTTTTGGATCAATGTCTATAATCTTTTAGTGATAAATACTGTAGTTGAAAATTATCCATTAAAGTCCCCTTTAGATGTAGTTGGTTTCTTTGATAAGGCTAAGTATAAAATTGGAGGAGAGAACATCACCTTGAACGATATAGAAAACAATCTACTACGGGGTAATTTTCCAACTGAGTCACGTTTTCATTTTGTACTGGTATGCGCTGGATTGGGCTGTCCGCCTATCATAAACACCGCGTACAAACCAGCTACTTTAAATACTCAATTAGAGCAGCAGACTAGCTTAGCATTGAATAACCCAAGTTTTATTCAATTGAATAAGAATAAGGTTAAAATTTCTCAAATATTTGAATGGTACAAATCTGATTTTGAGCAACATGGGGATGTAGTAGGTTTTATCAATCTATATAAAACCGAAAAGCTACCTGAAAAAGTAAAGGTCTCTTATTATTCTTATGATTGGACCTTGAACGAAGTTAAATAATCAATCTAAAATACATAAAATGAACTCTTTACAAAGAAATCTATTTCTTATAGCAACGCTTTTTGTCTTTTTTGCAGGGATTGCACAGGATAGTCTGAAGCAGAAAAGCAACATTCAACAGTATACACCGTCCAAATTAATTGGAAAAGGGCAGTACGATTTAAAATGGTTTAACAATTTATATACGGAAACGGAAAGTACATTTGCTTCTGGAACCCGGCCTAGGCAAACCTTCTTTACTTCAACTTTAGAAGCGTATACGGGGGTTGGAAATAATAACAGATGGAATGTTGGTTTTATAGCTAGGGTACGTTCTAACGTTATTAATGATAGGAGTGCGCTTGATGTTTTTAAATTTGATGGTGAAGTAGGAACCGCCCGATCTGGGTTAACAGCGATTGCACCTTCTATAAAATTTGTACCCTTCGCATCGGTAAGTAATTTCAGTATCCAAAGTTCTTTCTTTATTCCTTTGATAGATAATGAGACGGAGGATGGACTTGTGGATAATGATTTTAATACTATTAGGCAATCCGTATTTTTAGAGCAGAACGGTTTTGTTTGGCAAAATAGATTATTCTATGATTATACCTTCCCGGGGGATAAGTGGCAAGTATTTTCTGAGTTAACTACGGAACTTAATTTTGGAAAAGCTTCTGTGCGAGATGCAAATGGTAATACCCTAGAAGGTAGTTTTGCGAACAATAGCCTTAACTTGAATCCTGGCGTTTTTCTAAGTTATTTCCCATCGTCTAATTTTACCGTTTTGGTTCTGGCGCAACACTCGCAACGTTTGGATTTGGGGAATGAGTTTACCCAAGATTTTACAGCAGTGGGCGGAGGGGCAAAATATCAGCTTACGAATGCTTTGAATCTAGAAGTCCTGTACACCAATTTTGTACGTGGAAACAACACTGGTCTGGGACAAACATTTAACCTAGGCTTAAGAGGTATTTTTTAAATCCTGATTATAACGAGCACATAAAATACCTAATTTAGAAGCCTTAAGCGGTTTCTATGAAAAGATTAGGGCTTTTATTTATTTGTTTTTTACAGTTTTGTTGTTCTGGAGAAGCACAGGAAAAAATAAACGGAGTTAGTTTTGTAGCCTCTAGGCAAGAAGTTGCGCAATCACACGTAGATCAAGTGCTCAACATAAACGCCAATAGTGCTGCGGTAATGCCCTTTGGTTTTATGCGCGACATAGCGAATCCGAATATAATTTTTGATACGGACAGGCAGTGGTTTGGAGAAACAAAAAAAGGAGCTAAACAATATATTCAACTTTTACAAAAAAATGGGATTTCAGTAATGCTTAAACCTCAAATTTGGGTATGGAAGGGTGAGTTTACGGGAACTATTATAATGAAGTCTGAAGAACAATGGCAGCAATTGGAAAACTCCTATGACAATTTTATACTCAACTATGCCCAGCTTGCCCAAGAAACCCAAGTGCCCATTTTTTGTATCGGAACCGAACTAGAAAAATTTGTAGAAAATAGACCTGAATATTGGCAGCGACTTATTGTAAAAATCAGAAAAGTGTATGATGGGAAGTTGACGTATGCCGCTAATTGGGACGAGTATAAACGCACACCTTTTTGGGCTACATTGGATTATGTAGGAATAGATGCCTATTTTCCGCTATCAGATACCAAGACCCCGTCTGTGGCAGAACTACAAGAAGGCTGGCAGCGTTGGAAAGTTACGATTTCTGAAGTGGCAGCGATGAATCAAAGACCTGTATTATTTACCGAATTTGGCTATAGAAGTATGGATTATACTGCCAAAAAACCGTGGTTGGTAGACCGTAAAGAGGAGGGTATTAATTTACAGGCTCAGGTAAATGCCAAAAGGGCCATTTTTAATGAGTTTTGGAAGGAAGATTGGTTTGCTGGCGGTTATGTTTGGAAGTGGTTTGTTGAACATGAGAAATCTGGTGGAGAAAAAGACAACAGATTTACACCCCAGAACAAACCTGCAGAACATGTAATTCGAGAACATTACAGTAGTTATTTAAAACGTTGATTTTGAACTAGTTTGGTTCTTTTTTTATTAAATAACTTTCGGCACTCTGTAAGTTTTGCCCCTTGTTACCGAACAACCCTCTAATGATTAAGAGAGTTTTTCTTCTTTTTGCGTTTTCGTTCTATTATGTTCTAGTAATGGGCCAGCAAGCTACAGTAACCAAAATTGAGGTTAAGGGGACTAAACACACCAAAATATCCTTCGTAAAAAAGCTTATGAAATTGAAGGAGGGAATGCCATTAGATTCCCTTCAAATGGAACAGGATATAACACGACTAAAAAGATTACCGTCTATTTCGCATGCCTATTATCAGGTTTTTCCATTGAAAGAAGAGGAGTATAAGGTGTACTACACCTTAGAGGAAAACTTTACTTTAATTCCCTTTGCCAATCTTTTCAGTTCCTCAAATGACGATTTTGCTTTTAGAGTTGGGCTACAGGAGTTTAATTTTCTGGGAAGAAATATTACCTTGGGTGGCTTTTACCAGCTGGATGTATTTAATTCTTATGGATTTAGTTTAAGGGCACCTTATCTGTTTTCGAATAAATTAGGATTGGCCTTCAATTATAATAATTTTACTAACCAAGAGCCTGTTTTTTTTGAAGAGGATACAGCCGAGTATAGATATAGTAATACTGGATTTGAGATCTTAGGACTATATGAACTTAATTTTAAGAACCGCATAGAACTTGGCTTCAGCCTTTTTAATGAGGATTATAACTATTTAGAAGGCGCTACAAGACCAGACGTTCCATTGATCTTAAATGTAGATAAGCATTTGTTTAAGCTTATTTATAATTATGATAACGTAGATTATTTTTATCACTACTTGGACGGATTTAGAAGTAATCTAAATTTCCAATATGTAGGTAGTTCGGATATAGCATTACCAGAATTTTTGATAGGGTTTAATGATTTCAGCTACTACAAAAGGATTGGGAGTCATGGGAATTGGGCCAACAGACTTCGTTTAGGACTGGCAAGTAATGTAAATAGCCCCTTCGCGCCATTTACCGTGGACAATAACCTTAATATACGCGGGGTAGGAAATACCATAGATCGCGGAACCGGAGCTATTGTTTTCAATATGGAATACAGGCATACTCTTGTGGATAAAGACTGGTTCGTATTACAGAGTAACTTTTTTGTAGATGGTGGGTCTTGGCGGAATCCTGGAGGTAATTTTGGTGACTTTTTGGACAGCGAAAACTTACGTATTTACCCAGGAGTAGGACTTAGGTTTATACACAAACGTATTTTCAATGCTGTATTTAGAATAGATTACGGGTACGGAATCACAAAAGACAGCGCAAATGGAATTGTCTTTGGAATTGGTCAATATTTTTAACAATCTTTGCCTAACCATAACTTCAAGATTAGCATGAGCATTAAATCCTTCTTTTTATATATTATTTTGTTTAGCAGCACAGCGCTATTTAGTCAAGTAAAATTAGACACTGTAGTTGCTCAAAAAGGGGATGGTATTTTTTCTATTCTCAGAAAATCAGGAATTCATCCCGTAAAATATTATGTAGATTTTTTGGATTTGAATAAAGATGCAATCAAAGGTGCGAGCGAACTGTTGGTAGGCAGGAAATACATACTGCCCTATGCATCTGATTCCTTCAAGAATATGGGGACATATATACAGATGGACGATGCGGAAGAGGCACCACTTTTTGATGCCGATTTGGTGAAAATGAAACAAAAGGACTCCACCTTAAAAAATACGGTATACTATCTTGTCTATTCCGATACTAAAACAGAGGATAATAGCCTAAAAGCATTGGACGGCTTTGCAGCAAAGTTATCTAAAGATTTAATGGAACGAGGGGCAAGAGTCTATGTTTTACAAAAAAGTATTACCACTTTAGATAAAAAAAATGAGGAGGGTGATGCTGAAAACGCGATTGCGAACTTGGGGGAACTCACGGGTATTGTCAATAAGAAATATTTGAAACACAACGGTAGTTATCAAAGGTTCTTGATGATAAGGGATGTAAGAAAGGATAAAAAGGGGATTTCAATAACGATGCAGCATTACGACAAAAGTGCTGATGGCCTAAGATTGGCAGAAAGTTTTAGGGATATTTTTAAAAAGAACGCTATAGGAAGAATTAAGACCGACCAGGGTATTTCTCCGTTTACCGACGAACTTAATGTGTACTTGGCTAAAAATTTGTTACCATCAGTAACAATTATGCATATTAATGAGGAACCGGACGGTATTACAGTTCGTTCCGGAAAATCCAAGCTATCAGAGCTTATTACCAAGGGTATTCTGCAGGACCATGCCAATCTAAATTTTACTGATTAATTTTAAATTCCTGTTCCGTGTTTTGGCATGAATTTTGTTTTTTTTTATAACCATGTTAAGAGCTGTGTTTATCAATAGTCTATTGTTTTTATGTCTAGGTTTCTCGGCTATGGCACAAGATTCCTTAAAAACTGTTACTGCAGAAAAAGGGGACGGTATTCTTTCGCTTTTACGGAAAAACGATGTAAGTCCTTACGACTATTATGATGATTTTATTAAATTGAATATAGCAAACCTAAGGGATAGCGTCCATCTTTATGAAGGTAGGGTGTACCAAATCCCCAAAGTTGTGGTAGATAGTATTCAGTTAGTAGATTCCATTAAGTCCCAAACAAAACAAATTAAGGATATAAAGAGCAAAGCATTTGCCATTTTTGGTAATAAACATAAGACCGTAGTAGAAAAAAGTGAACGTTTAAAGGGTAATATATACTATTTGGTTTCTGGACATGGGGGTCCCGATCCAGGAGCTATGGCCGTTTATTCTAAAAAATCTATAGCTGAGGATGAATATGCTTATGATATTACCTTACGTTTGGCTAAGGAGCTAATGGAGCATGGAGCTAAGGTGTATATTATTATTAGGGACGAAAATGACGGTATACGCGATGACCGAATTTTAGAAATAGATAGGGATGAGGTAGCCTACCCTGAAGAAACGATTCCCCTGAACCAATTGGCACGATTAAAGCAACGGGTAACTATTGTAAACGATTTGTATAAAAGCCATAATGGAGCATACCAACGTTTAATTGTTACCCATGTGGATAGCCGTAGTAAAGGACAAAATATTGATGTGTTCTTTTACCATCACGAAAAAAGTAAAAACGGAAAGAAACTGGCAGAAAGTATTCACAATACATTTCAGAAAAAATATAAAAAATATCAGCCCAATAGAACGTATGAAGGTACCTTTGGCCACAGGACGGAATTATACTTGGTGCGAAAAACTCTTCCTGCTATGGCATATATAGAAATTGGGAATATTAAGAATAAGAAAGATCAACGCCGTATTTTGGACCCAGACAACAGACAAGCACTAGCCAAATGGATTGGTGAAGGGGTGTTGCTTGATTTTGAGGCGAAATAAGCTAAAGGGAAATATGAGTTTTATAGTAGTTATAAAGATCAGCTGGCCCAGCACCTAAATAATGCTTTGCGTGTACCACCCCAAAGTGATATTGCAAGGTAAAAACGCCTCTTTGTTCATATCTCCTAACGGAAGTTTGTACCGTGCTAGGCATAATGGCAAAGCGTGTTAACTTGTAAATTCGTTGAATAAATTCGTTGTCTTCGTAAATGGTGTATGCCTCATTAAAGCCGCCTGCTTTTTGAAATAGATTTTTAGAAATATAAAGCGATTGGTCGCCACCTCTGCAGATTAGGTGGTTAATTCTTGTGCACCAGGCAAAAAAGCGTAGAAATTTATTGTGGCTATCAAACCTGAGTTTAAAGCAACCTGCTTCAAAACCTTTGGAGAAGGTGTTTAGGATATGGGCATCAAAACCTTTGGGTGGTATCGTATCCACATGCAAGAAGTACAAGAGGTCTCCAGTTGCTATCTGTGCGCCCTTATTCATTTGCTTGGCTCTTCCCTTAGCTGCAGAAACTACTTGAACTCCTAAACCTAAAGCTTCCTTTACAGTATGATCTGCACTACCACCGTCTATGACAAGTACCTCCTTTATATTCGTAGAGGTGGCATTTTCCCGAATAGCTACCAGTACTTTTCGAATGTAATCCTCCTCGTTAAGAACGGGGATGATAATGCTTATTTGGGGTTTATTTTTTTTCATTGAACTAGGCAAGGCTTCGAAATAGTAGTTTTAGCCCAAAGAACCTTACAGTTTTTTGATTAATTCCCTAAATAGTTTTACCATTTTGGGTTCTGTGTTTTCCGCTATGGATATGATTTCTGCAATATCAACAGGTTTAAGATTATCCGGATTGCACTCATCCGTAAGTACCGATACGGCTATGATTGGTAATCCTAAGTGGTTGGCAACAATCACTTCTGGTACCGTGCTCATCCCAACGGCATCCGCTCCTAAGATTTTGAGCATCCTATACTCTGCCTTGGTTTCCAGTTGAGGTCCTACTACCGAGGCATAGACTCCTTTTTTTAAAGATATGTTGTGTTCGGCAGCCAATTGCTCCAATTTTTTGCGCATATCTAAATCATAAGGTTCTGACATATCGGCAAAGCGCTCCCCGAACTGGGCAACATTTTTAAAGGCCAATGGAGAACCACCCTGTAGGTTTATATGGTCTTCAATAAGCATCATATCCCCTTTTTTAAAATTTAGATTGATGGCACCGGCGGCATTGGAAATAAATAATTTTGTAATACCAAGAAGATGCATCACGCGAATAGGGTACGTGATATCCAGAAAATCATAGCCTTCGTATAAATGAAAGCGTCCTTGCATAACCACTACCTTTTTACCGGCTATGGTTCCAAAAACTAATTTTCCAGCATGGAATTCTACGGTTGCTAGCGGGAAAAATGGAATGTGGTTGTAATGTGCCTCAATCCGATCTTCTATTTCATCTACCAACTTCCCTAGTCCTGTTCCCAGTACAATTCCTATTTCAGGCTTATCAAACCCTTTACTAATAAGGTAGGCTACAGATTCCTCTAATTGTTTTTTCATCATTGTCTCATATGTTTTAAAAAAGGTGCAAAGACCTCAATATCTTTAATATCTTCGTAATGGTCTACATCGTTCTTAGGTGCTAGTAATGCGGTTTTTTCGATTACTAAATTAGACAAAGTGTCTTGGAGTACGGTTGCTGTTCCCCAATCTTTGGCTTGGAACACCTCTGGGATAAAATGTTTCATTCCTAACAGGTAATAACCACCATCTTCTGCAGGACCTACTACGAAATCATGAGTATCCAAAGCACAAAACGCTGCTTCTAAATCTTCTTGGGAGAGATCGTACATGTCACTTCCAATGATGATTATTTTTTCAAAATCGTTTTGAAAGCCCTCTAAAAAAGCATGCGCCATGCGTTCCCCCAGATTCTGTCCTTTTTGCAGTTTTTTATCAAAAATAGTAGTGTTCCAGATATCGTCCTTCCAAATTTCTTCGGAATAGTACACCGTTTTTTTAGCATAAAGTCCAGTAGTGATGGCTACAGTATGGTTTAGCAAAAACTCATAAATATCTAAAGCTGAGGTATCGCCCACTTTTGCTGCTAAGCGTGTTTTACACTTTCCTAGTTCAGGGTTACGGGTAAAGATGAGCAACAGATTACGAGATTTCGCTAAGGTAAAATCTATCGTCTTTGCGTCTCTTGCGGTTTTTTTTGTTTGTAGTATGCCCAATTTTTATTTTTAAAATATCTAATTTGTTTTGCCCACTGCCCACTAGTAGACCTTCACTCCCTTCAAAAGTAGCTTCCCCCAATGTTTGCTAAAGGCATGTACGCTGTCCGTTGGTTGTTCCTTATTGTTGTAAATAGTGCCATTCTCGTTTTTCCACTGAAATATACCACCATAAAGGTTTTTAACGTCTTTGTATCCTAAAGCTAGTAGCTTTTCTCCAATGTCTTCGGAACGCACACCTATAGAACAGTAAACGATAATCGATTTTTCTTTATCCGGAATTTGTTCCAGTATTAGATTCGGTTCAAATGCTTTGTCTCCCACCCAAATAGCATCCTTAAGATGACTAATATCATACTCCTCTTTTTTTCTAGTGTCCAATAGTATCATTGTAGTAGTATCGGATAAGTTTTTGGGATAAATGTAAGGCACGGATTCACTATTGAACCATTTTAGTGTTTTGTCCAATTTAGATTGCCCTAAGACCACCGCATTGCAGTATAAGAGTAATACTAAGGCAAAAAGAAATCGCATAGAAACGTATTTGGTTTCAACAAAGGTACTATTTTAGTAGGGTACGTTGGAGGATTCATAAACCATAAAAAATCAGAATTTATGCCCAGTAACCTTAAATATTTTATAGTTATTACGTTTTTGACACTTGTTTTTTCCTGTAAAGACAAGGAGCCAAAAAAGCGACTGGTAACCATTGATAACGATAGTACCTACTACACCGAAGACTATAGACCACAGTTTCATTTTACACCAGAGCGCAACTGGATGAATGACCCTAACGGACTTGTATATCATCAGGGAGTTTATCATCTGTTCTATCAGTATTATCCAGAGGATATCGTTTGGGGACCCATGCACTGGGGCCATGCCGTAAGTTCCGATATGTTGCATTGGGAGCATAAGCCTATTGCGCTGTATCCTGATGAAAATGGATTTATATTTTCGGGAAGTGCCGTGGTAGATACTCATAATACGACTGGTTTTGGTACTGCGGATAATCCAGCGCTAGTTGCTATTTTTACCTATCACGATATGGAAGGAGAACAAGCCGGTAAAACGGATTTCCAGACCCAAGGTATTGCCTACAGTTTGGATAACGGTGATAGTTGGACGAAGTACAAGGATAATCCGGTTATAAGAAATACCGTAGTAAGAGATTTTAGAGACCCCAAGGTTTTTTGGAACGAAAAGGAAGAACTTTGGACGATGCTTTTGGCAGCCGGAGACCATTTGCAAATATGGAATTCCCCCAATTTAAAGGAATGGGAGCAGGTAAGCGAATTTGGTAAAAACCAAGGTGCCCACGGCGGTGTCTGGGAATGTCCGGATATGTTTCCCTTACAGGTTGATGGAACAGGCGAAACAAAATGGGTGCTGCTGATTAGTATAAATCCTGGTGCTCCAAACGGTGGTAACGGTACACAATATTTTATAGGTGATTTTGATGGTAAGGCCTTTACCTCAGACCAAGCAGAAAATAGATGGTTGGATTTTGGCAGGGATAATTATGCTGGTGTTACTTATAATAACACGCCAAATAAAGAACGAATTTTTATAGGTTGGATGAGTATTGGGACTATGCGCGAGAAACACCTACCGAGAAGTGGCGTAGTGCTTCGACTGTTCCTAGAACCCTTTCACTTAGCAAAATCAATGGACAGTATGAGCTCCTAAACTATCCGCTTAAGAATTTTGATAAACTAGTGGATACTGGTGCCAAAGATGAAGATATTATAGTAAAACCAAATGAAACAAATATTATGAGTTTGGCGACTGAAAACCAATCTGAGATTCGTTTTAAAACGGCGGCACGCGGTTTTGTTTTAAGTTTTAAAAATGACAGTACCGATAGTCTCGCCATAGCTTTGGATGGAAAAAATAAGATGATAACTTTTGATAGGCGAAATTCTGGGCTAACTGACTTTGCAGCTAATTTTGCAACAACCGTTCAGAAAATGCCAATAAAAAATCTGCCCGAGGGCGAAGTTGAGATAAGAATTATTTTAGATGCATCTTCGATAGAATTGTTTGTAAACCAAGGTCAGTATGTGATGACGAATCAGATTTTCCCAAGGGACGCATATACTGTTTTGGAAATTTTAAATACTTCTGATAGGGAGCTTCAAGTAAAGGGTTTCTTGGAAAGTGCTGTAGCCAGGATTTGGAATGATTAGTATTTCTATTTTTTCAGTGCGTTTGTCACGATACTACTATTTTAGATTCAATGTCTTTACGAGCCTCGCGAAGACATCTATTTATTTTAGTCGGATAGAGGCAATATATCGTAACTAACAGGAACCTTTGATAATGATTATATGTGGTGCCTCAGGGCCAAAAAAACCAAGAGGACGAGGTAGTAGTTAACCCTATTTTGCCTTCTATAGATTACACAATAATAATTTAAGTTGGCCGTTGAGATAACATGGATGTATCACAATTTTCAATAAGTGAATCTTTACTCGGATTATTCTTTCTAGTCTTGATTGTTCTAGCAATCATGAATGTAGTGGAACGTGTTAAGTAGATTCCTCACACCGGCGCAAATGAACCAACGAACATCTAAACGCTAGTGCGAGCGTCTCGCTTGTGCCTTTCGAAGTAAGAAAGGCATGACAAAAAAAACAAATTAACATCATTAGCTAGTGTAGCAACCAAGAATCAGGAATAGAGACGAATGAATATTAAGAATAGCGTCGATAATCCAAAACAAGCAAGCACAAATAGCAATCCTTTAAAATTAGATTTAGGCTTTTTCATTAGGGATGTTTAGTCAAAAGCGAATCCGGTGGCTAGTCTATAGATAAAGGCGTATAGTACGATGGCAAACATTATAAAGCTAAACCATGCGAAAAATTTAAAGTATCGCTTGGCGAGGAAGCCTCCTAAGTTTTTAAAGCCTTCAGAATAGATTTGCTGTACGAGTAGGACTGTTTTCATAATCGGGGTTTTTTAAATTCAAGGCGAAGTTGAGGCTACTCAAAACAGTACCAACAACTTACTTGGCATAGAGTGCTAAAACAATGCCAAACTACGCTCTGGTTGGATGAACAGCAATTAAAGCAGACCATTCACAAAAATGTAATTTCACTTAATCGGAAAATAAAGACTAGCTGTCGTAATTCTACTTTTCCAATTATTCCCTTAAATTCTTTTCGGTATTGATACAGTAGAATATTTCTTCATTTTCTACAAATCTGTTGAGATTTCTCTTTTTGCACCTTGGGGTGGGATGAAATAGTTTTCGGACATCAACATGCAAACAATTAGCAATCTAAAATAGATAATGAGGAATTCTTAAATAAAAAGTAGTTATTAACAATGTAAAACGTCAACCTAAATGTCGTCCAGAAACATAAAACCCCGTAAACGTAGTGTTTACAGGGTTTAAATGTGGTGCCTCCAGGAATCGAACCAGGGACACATGGATTTTCAGTCCATTGCTCTACCAACTGAGCTAAGGCACCATGTCGCTATAAGCGGCTGCAAATATAATTTCAAATTTAGGATATACCAACTAAATCTTAAAAAAAGCGAAATAAGATTAATCGTGTTAGAAGATTTTGGATACAAGTAGTTGTATTTCAATATCCTGTAAACACATTTATTTTCAAGCTATAGAATCGTACACCTTATGTAGTTTTAGATTTGGGATATTCTACACGGCTGCTATTTCGCAGTATTTATCATAAAGTCTTCTTAATAAAATCTAAAAGCGCATTAGACAACAGGGTATTATTCTATACTTTAGGGCGAATAAATATTAAAAACGAATAAGAGTTATGTAAAACAGCATAGTTCTAAACTAACTAAACCGTTCAGTAGTATTCTGTTTTATTTCATAGAAATCAAAATAAAACCTAAGGAATACGAAGGAACTAATTCAAACACACATATGAAAAGACGAGATTTTGTTCAACTTTCCAGCCTTGGAGCAGGGGCAGCGCTTATGCCAGGCTTATTGATGGGGAATGATATACCTACAGAAGCTTTACTTGCACCAGGTATGGACGTATTAGTAAAGAAACGGATGGCAGATGTTGCCTTGAATACTGCAAAATCTATGGGTGCTACCTATGCAGATGCTCGCATAGGACGTTACTTGAACCAATATGTATTTACTCGAGAAAGTAAAGTGCGGAGTGTTCAAAATACAGAATCTTTTGGTATTGGAATCCGAGTCATTGCAAATGGTACATGGGGCTTTGCTTCGACCAATAGCGTTACAGAAGACGGAATCAAAAAAGCTACGGAACAGGCTGTAGCTATTGCAAAGGCAAATTCTAAAATACAGACAGAACCTGTAATTCTGGCTCCCGTGCAAGCGTATGGTGAGGTTTCTTGGAAGACACCCATCAAAAAGGATTTTAAGGAAGTTCCGGTATCGGAAAAAGTAGACTTGTTACTCAACGCTAATGCCGCCGCTATGGACAACGGTGCCAACTTCGTGAATTCTTCACTTTTTATGATAAACGAGCAAAAGTATTTTGCTTCAACGGATGGTTCTTATATTGACCAAGATGTGCATCGTATTTGGCCAACATTTGGTGTTACGGCTATTGATCGTGGGGCCGGAACCTTTAAGACCCGCCAAGCGATGAGTGCACCTATGGGTCTGGGGTATGAGTATATGGATGGTCTTGCTTCTGAAAAATTAGAAGGTCCTGCAGGGATAACCTTATATAAAAAGAGTTACGATATTGTAGAAGATGCGGTACAAGCTGCTAAACAGGCTACGGAAATGCTTACTGCAAAATCAGTTGATGCAGGAAAGTATGATTTAGTTCTTGAACCTAATCATTTAGGATTAACCATTCATGAAAGCGTAGGACACCCCTTAGAATTGGATAGGGTACTAGGGTATGAGGCGAATTATGCCGGAACTAGTTTCGCAACCTTGGATAAGTGGAAATCCGGTGATTTTAATTACGGAAGTGATATTGTGAACCTAGTTGCGGATAAAACTATGGAAGGTAGTTTAGGTGCTGTTGGTTATGATGATGAAGGCGTAAAGTGTAAACAATGGGATTTGGTACGTAACGGTACTTTAGTAAATTACCAAGCCATTAGAGATCAAGTAAATATTATTGGTCAAAACGAATCTCATGGGTGTTGTTATGCACAAAGCTGGAAGGATGTGCAGTTTCAGCGTATGCCAAACGTGTCCTTAGAGCCAGGTAAAGACAAATATTCCATTGCCGAAATGATTAAGGATGTTGAAAAGGGAATTTATATTGCCGGAAGAGGTTCTTATTCTATTGATCAGCAGCGATACAATTTTCAGTTTGGAGGGACGGTTTTTTATGAGATAAAAAACGGGGAAATTGTAGGCATGTTGAATGATGTAGCCTACCAATCTAATACTCAGGAGTTTTGGAATTCTTGCGCTAAGATTTGCGATGAGGGAGATTACCGAATGTTCGGTTCATTCTTTGATGGTAAAGGTCAGCCTTCGCAGTCAAGTGCGGTATCCCATGGTAGTTCAACTACGAGGTTTAATGACATCAATGTAATTAACACAGGTCGTTCCATTTAAACAGTACACAACTCAAAAGAAAAAACAATGGCAATATATACAGAACAAGAAGCTAGAAAAATAATGGAAAAAGCGCTCAGCTTTTCCACAGCAGATATCTGCGAGGTAAATCTAAGCGGTAGCGAGAGTGGGAATATAAGGTATGCTCGTAATTCGGTTTCCACAGCGGGTCATCAATCTAACCAGAACTTGGTGATACAATCTAGTTATGGAAAGAAATCAGGAACGGCTACCATAGACGAATTTGATGATGCGTCTTTGGAAAAGGTAGTAAAGCGTGCCGAGGAATTGGCAATGCTTTCGCCGGAAAATTCCGAATTCATGGAGCCTTTAGGGCCACAGATGTATGACGAAGCAATCACCTACGTGGATGCAACAGCTAAAATAACCCCAGATTACCGTGCCGAAGTGGCCAAGAGCAGTATAGTTCCTGCAAAGGAAAAAGAGGTAACCGCTGCCGGATTTTTAGATGATTCCAATGATTTTAGTGCAATGATGAATTCCAAGGGATTGTTTGCCTATAATAAGTCTACAAATGTAAATTTTACGGTGACCATGCGTAGTAATGATGGTACAGGGTCGGGTTGGGTGTCTAGGGATTATAACGATATCACCAAATTTGATTCCTCAGAAGCATCAAAAGTAGCTATTGACAAAGCAGTAATGTCAATGGAAGCTAAGGCAATAGAGCCTGGAAAATATACTGTAATATTGGAACCGGCAGCTGCTGGAGATCTTATTCGCAATATGAGTAGATCTTTAAGTGCGAGAACCGCAGATGAGGGTCGTAGTTTCATGTCTAAAGAGGGTGGTGGCACAAAATTGGGCGAAAAAATCGTTGATGAACGGGTTAATCTATGGTCTGACCCACTAAATGCGGAAGTGCCAATAGGTACATGGAATGGAGCTGGACAAGCTTTAAAGAAAACATCTTGGTTAGAGAATGGCGTAGTTAAAAATTTGGCCTACGATCGTTTTTGGGCAAAGGAAAAAGGGGTTGAGCCTGTACCTTCTCCAAGAAATCTTATTATGGGTGGCGGAGATGCCTCATTAGAAGATTTGATAAAGAGTACCAAAAAGGGGATTCTCGTCACCCGCTTATGGTATATAAGATCTGTAGATCCACAGACCTTACTCTATACTGGACTTACTAGAGACGGAACTTTTTATATCGAAAACGGAAAGATTAAATATCCGGTCAAGAATTTCCGTTTTAACGAAAGTCCAATTATCATGCTAAACAATTTAGAAACGCTAGGGAAGCAAGTGCGTATTAATGGAAATCTGATTCCGTACATGAAGGTTCGTGACTTTACTTTTTCTAGTTTGTCTGACGCGGTATAGCAAACATAGATTAAAAACATACTGGTTGTAACTTATTTTGTTATAGCCAGTTTTTGTTTCATCACAATTAGAATAGAGGTCATTGAACAACGCTTTTTTCTTTACAAGGTTACAATATGAATCCGGAGATTGGGATGTAGATCAACGTATGCCTTCTAATTTGCTTAATTCCTTAGTAGAGTATACTACACTGCAAGTAGATATGGTTGAGAATATCGTTTCGCTCGCTAGTGATGCTATTTTTAAATGTCCGTTTTGTTACCTCTCAGGGCATAAACTAGTTCAGTTCACTAAAAAAGAAAAGGAAAATTTTAAAAAGTATGTGGACAACGGCGGTTTTATATTTGTAGATGATTGTAACCATGATATAGACGGACTCTTTGCCAAGTCCTTTGAGCGCCAAATGGAAGAAATTTTTGGTTTTGATACACTACAGAAAATACCAAACAATCACGAAATTTATAACATATTTTTTGAGTTTGAAGATGGTCCCCCAACCACATCGCAAGAGCTAAATGGTTGGGGAGACGATTTGGTACATGAGTACCTAAAAGCTATAGAGGTAAACGGCAGGATAGGTGTACTGTATAGTAACAAGGATTACGGTTGCGAGTGGGATTATGATTTCAGAAATAAACGATGGTATAAAATAGATAACACACGGTTTGGGGTAAATATCGTGATGTATGCATTAACCTCATAATAAGAGAATATGGATGAAAAGCTGCTAACAGCGGAAAAGGAGATAAAGGTATTAACGAATAAGTTGGCGCTATTAAAAAAGGAAATCGCTAAGGTAATTGTTGGTCAGGAAGAAACTGTAGAACAGTTGTTGATTACCTTTTTAGCTGGTGGACATGCCCTTTTAGAGGGAGTTCCTGGTTTGGCTAAAACGCTCTTGATTAAGACAATTTCACAGGCCATAGAATTAAAGTTCAGCAGAATACAATTTACACCAGATCTGATGCCTTCGGATATCGTGGGAACTGAAATTTTGGAGGAAGACCATACGACAGGAAAAAAATTCTTTAAGTTCAATAAGGGCCCCATTTTCGCCAATATTATTTTAGCGGACGAAATCAATAGAACACCACCCAAAACACAGGCAGCCTTATTAGAAGCGATGCAGGAATTTGAGATTACTTACTCTGGGCAGACCTATCCTATGGAAAGGCCCTTTTTTATCTTGGCAACGCAAAATCCGATTGAGCAATCGGGTACCTTTCCTTTGCCAGAGGCACAGCAAGACCGTTTTTTGTTCTATATAAAAATTGGATATCCCACTGAAATCGAGGAAGCAGCAATTCTAAAAGGAACTACAGGTACAAAGAAAGTTACGGTAAATAAAGTGTTGGGCGGAGAAGATATAATACAATTACAGCAACTGGTGCGCGATGTACCCATTAGTGATTCCCTTATTGGCCATGTAAATACGATTGTTAGGGCTACACGGCCGGAGACTACGGCCAATAGCTACGTGAAAGAATGGGTAAGTTGGGGTGCCGGTCCCAGAGCAGGCCAGGCGATGATTCTTACGGCAAAGGCACGTGCCTTGCAAGCGGGGCGTTTTTCCGTGACACCGGAAGATTTGAAAAAAGTGGCCTTCCCCGTGCTACGTCATCGGATTATTATCAATTATAGAGCGGAGGCTGAAGGCATTACTTCAGACTCGGTTACCCAAAAACTAGTGGAGGACATCCTAGGAAATACAAAAGAGTAATGCAGTGAAACAAGACTATAGGCAATTGTTAGAACCCAAGATTATCAATAGCGTTTCGGGCTTGGCCCTTATCGCTCGTGTAATCGTGGATGGGTTTTTGGCAGGTGCCCACGGAAGCAGAAGGGTAGGGCCTGGTTTGGAATTTAGTCAGTATAAAAGCTATCAGGTTGGGGATGATATGCGTTTGTTAGATTGGAAAATGTTGGCAAGGTCGGGTAGGTATTATATTAAGGAATCGGATATAGACACCCACGTAGCCGTAAAGTTTATTGTGGATGCCAGTGCGTCCATGATGCATCAAGAGGAGGGATTATCCAAAATGGATTATGTTCGGGTCTTGGTGGCATCTTTAGGGTATTTGGCACATCAACAAGGGGATGCCGTTGGTTTGTTTGCATTGAATGATGCTCGCTTACAAAGTTTACATCCTACATCCCATAAACAACATTATAATCGACTATTACACGAGTTGATTGAAATAAAAACGACTGGGAGCTGGCCAAATAACCAAAACGATATCGCTAAAATACATCAACGTAGTCATAAGGAACTTTTATTCGTGATTACTGATATGCATGAAGATAATACCGAGTTGACCGATTGGATTACAAGTTTGAAAACAGCTAGGAACGAGGTAGCTGTGTTACAGATTATGGGAAAGAACGAACTGGAATTTGACTATACAGGTGCTATGGTCTTTGAAGATTTGGAAACCGGAAAGCGGGTAAAGGTAGATGCGAAACAGGCAAAAGGTAGCTATACTGAAGCCATGAACCTGCACTTGGAAACCGTAAAAAATACCTTCTTGTCCAACGGAATAGGTTTTGAGCTTTTTATGAGCGATGCGCCCATGGATGAAGCTTTGCAGTTATTTTTAAAGAAAAGAATCCGCCTCAATTAATATGACTTTTCTTCAGCCAACATATCTATGGGCCCTATTTGCAGTAGCACTCCCTTTGATTATCCACTTATTTAATAAAGGGGATGTGAGGACCATAAAGGTTGGGAGTATTCGTTATTTAAAGGAACAAGAAACCAAGCAGACTAGGCAGTTGAAATTAAATGAGTTGTTGCTATTATTCTTGCGTATGCTGCTATTAGCACTGTTGGTTTTTGCGCTAGCAGAACCAACGTTAACCTCTCAAAATAAAAATGTTGCTTTGACTTATGTAATAGAGCCGTCATTGCTCAAAGAGGGTCACATGAAGGTTTTGTTGGAAGATGCTCCGGACGCTACTTTACGACTATTAGCCAAAGGTTTTCCTGAATTGGATTTTGAGAACCTCCCGGATACTAGAACCAACTATTGGCAAATGGCCCAGGAGTTACAGCAGTTAGATTCCGACAGTATTGTAGTTTTTTCTAAAGCGATGTTGAGCGGTATGAAAGGAATTCGACCTACGATTTCAAATAAAGTGCATTGGATAGTGATGGAAGAGATTGTTACAACCGATAGTCTTGTTGGAGCATCGGCTGCAAACGACGGCGTATTGCTGCATGCTGTAAGTGGTGATAATACGTATACTGATATTAAAAACGAATTTATTCCAAAAGACCAAATCACCTATGAATCTGACGACAGTATTTCTTTGGAATATATGGGCGTACCTCATAAATTGCCAGTGTGGTCTCCCGATACGGTGCAAGTGGGTTTGTATTATGATATTGATTTTTTGAAGGATAAAGATTTTTTCTCCGTTGCTTTTGAGGCTTTAACCAGATACACGCAACAGCCATTGACTGTAACCGAAGTTCAGGATGTTGATGAAGATAAATTTGATGTTTCCGTTTGGCTCAAAACAAGCCCGGCTCCAGACCTTGGTGGGACGGTAATCCGATTTCAACCAGATAGTCTAGCCAATGGGTTGATAATAGAAACTTTACAAGAACATAGGTTTGACCTAACAGAGCGACTAACCATTGATAATGTCTTGACTGGAAGGTTAACGCAACGTTTGACGCAAATCGTAAGTACTAGACCACAACTGAAAGAAGCAGTTACAAGCTTGGATAATAGAACAATGCCTACGCAAGAATTTACACCATCGATTGTTGCTTTGGAGCCAATTAATAAAACTCAAAAGAGGAGTTCCTTGAATAAATGGTTTTGGGTTGTTGCATTGTTGACGTTGGTGGCGGAACGTATAACGGCTAAATTGAGGAAGCAATGACAGCTGCTAAAAAAATCATACAAAAAACGCTCGTAAAATGGCGCTTGCTTCGGATTTCAGAAATCATGCTGATTGCCCTTGGTGTTTCGGTGCTGGTCTATTTTACTTGGTCTAATTTTTGGATTTCGACAGGAAGTTTTTTGTTGATAGCTTTGCTTACGGTTTTGTGGGTAAAACCTTGGCAGTATGGTATAAGCGATGTTTGTGTTTACCTGGACAGCACTGTCAAGGCAATGGAGCACAGCACCTCCCTTTTGTTAGAACCACAAAACAAGCTGAGTTTATTGGCCAAAATCCAACAGTCCAAAATGGCTGATGCAATAGAGGACAATAAAGATAAAATCCGTCTAAAACATAATTTATGGAGGAATTTTATAATTGTGGCGGTCTGTGTTGGACTTGGCGTTTTTTTGCAGAATTCCGGATTTCTAGATTTTTCTAGTGCAAATCCATCAGGTATACCTAAAAAAGATGCGATTACTTTTACTCCTTTAGACACCCTTGTAACGAAAGTGGTTCCGCCTGTGGTTAATAGCCAAAGCATTACCGTAAGCTATCCAACCTATACAGGGAAAACTGCTTTTACAACTTCGGAGCTGAATTTAAAAGTTCTGGAAGGTTCGTTTGTGAATTGGACTATTGGATTCGATAAAAATATAAAGGAAGCTTTGTTACAGTTTGGTTCGGATGAGCTGTCTATGGATTTCAAGAACGATTCTTATGTAAAAGGGATGCGAGCGAAAAGTTCAAGTTTTTATACCCTTAAGTTTCTCGATTCCTTAGGGAACGGATATTTATCAAATTTATATGCATTGGAGGTATATGGCGATGAATCTCCTGTGGTAAGTATGAACGATTTGCCGCAGTTTTCTACCTTTGAGTTTGATAGTCCACAAGAATTAGAATTTACCACCAGTATAACTGATGATTTTGGTATTGTAGATGTCGCAATCATCGCAACGGTAAGCAAGGGAACTGGAGAATCGGTCAAGTTTCGGGAAGAACAGTTAGCGTTTGACACGCCGTTTCTAAAAGGATCTAAATCTTCCGAGCTAAGAAAGAAAATTGATTTACAGACCTTAAAAATGGAGCCAGGAGACGAACTTTATTTTTATGTTGAGGTAAAAGACAACAGAGAGCCAAAACCTAATATTTCGAGAACCGAAACGTATTTCTCAGTCATAAAGGATACGGTAACGGGTGTCTTTGCAGTAGAGGGTACTATGGGAGCTGATTTAATGCCTGATTATTTCAGGAGCCAACGCCAACTGATTATCGATACCGAGAAATTGATTGCTGAAAAATCTACCCTAAAAAAGAAGGATTTTAATTTCAGGAGCAATGAACTGGGTTTTGATCAGAAAGCTTTGCGGCTCAAGTATGGCCAATTTATGGGCGATGAAACTGAAGCGCCTACCGCACCAAAAGAAATTGGAGAAGCCACAATTCCTGAAGATATGTTGGACGACTACTCCCACAAACACGATGGTGATAACGAACATAATTTGGTAGCGGAGGAAGATGACGGTCATAATCATGATAATGAAGCGGAAGAAGGTACAGAAGAAGACCCTTTGGAAGCGTACGTCCATAATCACGAAGACCCAGAAGCATCTACCTTATTTGCTAAATCATTACGAAGCATGTTAAAGGACGCGATGTCCGAAATGTGGGATGCGGAGCTATATCTACGACTCTATGAACCTCAAAAATCACTTCCTTACCAATACAAAGCTTTGAAGTTGATTCAGGAAATAAAGAACAGTGCTCGTATTTATGTACACCGTATCGGATTTGATCCGCCACCAATAAAAGAGGATAGGCGCTTGACGGGGGAACTAAAGGAGGTAAAAGGCTATAGTAAAACAGAAGAACTGGAACGTGGGGAAGTGTACCCCAACATGATGCAAGCCTTGGAATTATTGGAACTGGTTTTGGGCGGTAAAGATGGATTTTCTGAAAAGAACAAGTCTATTTTACAAGCTGCAGGAGATGAATTGGCTGTTTTGGCTATTGCCGAACCTAGTGCCCATTTGAATACTTTGCAAGCCTTAAAATGGCTTTCCGAATCCAAACAAAGCAGTTTGGAAAAAGTAAACTTAGCCCATGCCGGACTCCTAAGAGCATTGCCTGAGTCAAGGTCGGTTCCTAGTGGTAGTAATAGCTACCAAGGAAGATTAAATCAACTATTTTTAGAAGTCTTGGAAACCAATGAATAATCAACTCCATTTTATAAACGAGCAATGGTTTTGGCCCGCATTAGGTGCTGCTTTTTTATTGGTGCTACTCTTTATTTGGACAGGATGGAAAGGAAGCTTTAGTCGAGGATTTTTTATAAATAGTACGGTTGGTGTTTTTGCTGTTATCGCGCTGTTATTTCTTTTTTTAAGACCTACAAGAGTCACAGAAGTCTCGGGTAGTGCTGTGCTGCTTACCCAAGGATATAATACCGAACAATTGGATAGCATTAAAAAGCAGAAAAATAACATTAAAGTCATCAAGTATAACCTTGGAGAAGATTTTTCTAGTTCGCTGGATTCTATTGGTCAAGTCACAATATTGGGTCAAGGACTTCGGGATTTTGATTTTTGGCAGTTGGAGGAAATTCCAGCGGGTTACATCAAAGGCGATATGCCAAAAGGTATTGTAAAATTGAACTATCCAAAACAGCATCGGATGGGGGATTTAATGTCTATTAATGGGGTGTACCATCAGCCTGTTTTAGGGAACCGACTCGTGCTACAATCTTCCAGTGGTGTAGGTTTGGATTCCATGATTTTTAATAGTGATAAAAATTTTCGATTTAAGTTTGATAGCAATCCAAAAACTTCTGGCAAGTACATTTATCAGCTTACCGAAAAGGATAGTACTGGTAAAGTCCTTAATAGCAGTCCGCTTCCTTTTAAGGTATTGAATAAACAAGTACTACGAATTTTTATTAGCAACCGATTTCCATCTTTTGAAACTAAATATTTGAAAAATTTTTTATCGGAAGAAGGTCATGAATTAGTGGTGCGCAGTCAGATTACCAAAGACAGGTTCAAATTCGAGTATTTTAATACGTTTAGAAGTCCCCTGTACGGTTTTTTAGAAAAGGATTTAAAAAAGTTTGACCTGTTGATTTTAGATGCGGATACTTTTTTGAGCTTATCAAAAGCTACAAAGCAAGGTATCGTCAAAGTAATTAGGGAGTATGGGACAGGTGTTTTTGTGCAGCCTAATGAAGCTTTGTTCAAGACCGCTAACGGAATGGTCGATTTTCGATTTGAAAGGGATGGTAAGGATAAGATTTCGTCTTTTAGCCAGACTAAAGTCCAATTGGAGAAATATCCCTATAGTTTTGAGAATAAGAAGGTCAATGGGATAGTCTTAGAAAACTATGCGTATGGCTTAGTGCTAGGGAAAGGTAGGTTAACTACAACGGTGTTGAACGATACGTATCAGTCGCTGTTAGACGGTAAGAGTGCCCCTTACCGAGAGGTTTGGTCCAAAATCATTAAGATTACTGCAAGGTCGCAAGAAGCAGCTGGAGTATTTGAAACTTCTGATTCTTTTGCTTTTCAGTATACACCATATTCGTTTACACTGCGTACAGCGCTAGAAAAACCAATGGTGCAGCAATCGGATGATTATTTCTTACCCTTGATCAAAGATTTAGTTCTTGAAGATACGTGGTATGGTATAACCTACCCTATACAACCAGGTTGGCAGTCTCTTGCAGTGCTAGGGGATACTAGCCTTGTTGTGGATTATTTTGTTATGGACACCACAGAATGGAAATCGGTAATAGGGACCAATACGATTTTGCAAAATAGTAGGGTTTTTAACCCATCTGATACGTTAGCGGTGAATAGGATAACAACTTCTGAGATTCCTCGGTGGTGGTTTTTTTTAATTTTCCTTTGTGCTATGGTATATTTATGGCTCATTCCAAAATTAAAAACATAATCAGTTTTATATCTTTGTGACATGAATTTAGTGGTAGATATTGGTAATACATACATCAAATTTGCGGTGTTTAAAAAGAAGATACTAGTGTTCGATGAGTATTTTGAACCATCGTTTTTTTTGGAAAAGGTAAAGTCGGTTTTTGAAGCATATCCAGAAATATGTTGCGCAATAATAGCATCGGTAGGTAAATCCGATGAAAAGGCTTTCGAGGTATTGTCCCTCTTTTGTAAGGTACATGTACTAACTTCAAAATCTAAAGTCCCTTTTAAAAATAGTTACGCAACGTCAAACACATTAGGAATAGATAGAATAGCCTTGGCTACTGCTGCTTTTTACCAAAATCAAGGTGGGAATACTTTAGTTATTGATGCAGGTACTTGTATTACGTATGATATTATAAATGATTTTAATGAATATTTGGGTGGGGCTATTTCCCCTGGCATCAACATGAGGTATAAGGCGATGCATGGTCAAACGGCAAAGCTTCCATTGCTGGAAAAAGAGGAGCCTATGGATTTTATTGGAAACTCCACGAAGAACTGTATGCACAGTGGTGTGGTGTATGGTGTGCTCCATGAAATAGATGGGGTAATTTCGCAATATGCCCAACGTTTTAAACATTTAACAGTTATTTTAACAGGGGGTGATAGTCATTTTTTGTCTAAACGACTAAAAAATACCATCTTTGCGGATTCCAAATTCCTCCTCAAGGGGCTTAATTATTTGCTAGAATACAATAAGCGTTAGATGATCAAAAAAATTGTAATTGCAATTGTGTGCATCGCCACCACGGGTATATACGCCCAACAAGGAACTGTCTCTCCTTATTCAATTTTCGGCATTGGTGATTTAAGAGCTGTGGGTACCGTTGAAAATCAGATGATGGGAGGAATAGCGGTCTATGCGGACAGTATCCATCTTAATCATAGGAATCCTGCTGCTTACGCGCAATTGGGTTTGGATGTTTGGGAGAATAAAGGACTAGTTGTTTACACGGCAGGAATTTCTAACAAACAGTTTCGTTTTAGGGATTTCACTTCAGAAGAGCGCAGCGCGGTTACAAATTTGGACTACTTGTCTCTTGGTTTTAGTCTTGGGAATAAGCTAGGTATGGGATTTGGTATCATGCCGTATACCGCCACAGGTTATAATTTTGTAGAGGAGCAAGTAAGCGGACCTCAGTCGCTCACTAATGTTATTAACGGCGAGGGTGGGCTTAACAGGGTGTATTATTCCGTTGGATATGAGATTATTAAGAATGTCAGCATTGGAGCAACGCTAAACTATAATTTTGGAACTTTTGATAGGGAACGTTTGCAGCAGATAGAAGGCGTGCAGTTTGGTTCTTTTGATAGGAAAAATTCCGATGTAAATGGTTTTGATTTCAACTACGCGGTAAATTATACCCCTGCGATTAACGATAAATACACCTTACATACTTCAGTAAGGGTAAACACTCAAGGGAATCTTGTTTCAAAGAATGAAAGAAGAATAGGTTCATTCTCCGTGGGTACCGGGGGTACTATAGAAGAGATTAACGTAGATTTGGAAGCTCAAAACTTGAAAAATACGGAGTTTAAGATTCCTACCACAACTACTTTGGGAGTAGGTATTGGGGAAAATAGGAAGTGGTTTATTGGTGGTGAGTATAGTTTTCAAGGCATGAGCGCTTTTGAAAACCCTTTTTTAGGTGTAGAGAATGTTGTTTATAAAGACGCTAGTTCATTTGCATTTGGAGGATTTATTACTCCGGATAGCGGGTCTTTTTCGAGCTATCTAAACCGCATTACTTATAGGGCTGGGCTACGTTTAGATAAGACTGGGATGGTAGTGAGTGATGTAGATATAAACAACTTTGGCATAACTTTTGGAGTTGGACTACCACTGGGACGAAGTTTATCCAATCTTAATTTAGGTTTTGAATTAGGAAAAAGAGGAACAACAAGGGCCAATTTAGTAGAGGAAAGTTATTTAAAGATAAATATAGGACTCTCTCTTAATGACCGCTGGTTCCAGAAGAGAAAAATTAACTAAAAAAAATTTAGTACATTAACCACTTTAAACTTAGCAAAAATGAAAATGAAAATTTACTTCGCGGCAATAATGTTCCTAGGAATGATAGGGGTAAGTAATGCTCAGGCGCAAAATCCTGAATGTATGACCAATCTCTCCATTTTTTCAGAGCACGCCAAAGTCAAAAATTATGAAGCAGCTTTCGAGCCTTGGAAAATGGTATACGAAACCTGCCCTAAATTAAACTACGCAACGTATTTCTACGGTGAGCGTATTTTAAAAGATAAAATAGAAAATGGTCCGGCAGCAGAAAAAGATGCTAATGTTCAAATGTTACTTGGTATCTACGATAGTAGATTGCAACACTATGCGTCAAAAACAAGTGTAGCCGAGACCGATATTGACAAGGCTATGTTGATGAGCGATGAGAAAATGATTGATGACGAGAAAATGTACGGGATGCTAAACGATGCGTTCAGTAAAGACAAAAAGAACTTCACCAACCCAAAAGCATTATACCTTTATTTCTCTAGTTTGGTTGATTTGCACAACGGAGGTAAAAAAGAATTACAGGAAGTCTTTGATGTATATGATGAAGTTACCACTAAGATTGAAGATGAGAATGATGCAATTACTGTAAAGATTGGTAAGCTTTTACCAAAAGAGGAATCCGGAACATTAACGTCGAAAGAAAAACGTGCGTTAAAATCGTACAACTCCTATTCTGAGAACTATGGTAAAATTGGCGGAAGTATAGATTCTAAGTTAGGAGCCTTAGCAGACTGTAGCAACCTTATTCCTTTATATGAGAAAAATTTCGAGGCCAGAAAAGGTGATGTTAAATGGGTAAAGGGAGCAGTTTCTAGAATGTTTAGCAAGGAGTGTACCGACGATGACCTTTTTGTGAAGCTAGTGGAAGCTCAAAAAAACTTAGATCCATCTGCAGATATTTTTGTATACTTAGGTACGCTTAAAATGAAGAGTGGAGATAGCAAAGGTGCTATGGTGGATTTCGATAAAGCATTAAGTTTGGAAACAGATGGTGTGAAGAAATCTAAAATTGCTATGAAAGTTGCAACAATTAACAAAAGAAAAGGCAGTAAATCTACAGCTAGGAATTATGCGCAAAAAGCAATTGACGCGAATCCTTCAAATGGCAGAGCTTATTTGCTAATTGCGAATCTGTATGCCTCTAGTGCCAATGACTGTGGAACTACTTCTTTTGATAAACGTGCTATGTATTGGAAAGCAACAGATATGGCTGCAAAAGCAGGTAGAGTAGATCCTTCTATAAGGTCTTCTGCAAACCAAGCAGTTGCTAGTTATTCCGCAAAGGCACCGAGTAAAGAGATGATTTTTAGCTCAGGAATGGCAGGAAAGACAGTTACATTTTCTTGTTGGGTTGGAGGAAGCGTAAAGGTTCCTACCTTGTAAGATGACAACATATAATTCAGATATTTTTAAAAGCATTGCCGTGGTAGTAACCATGGCAATGCTTTTTTCTTGCCAAGACGGATATAAACGTGTTGGTGATGAAGCGATAAAGCGTATAGTTCCACAAGGAATTGCCAAAGATTTTGTACTTACGTACACAGAAATACCAAAAAAAATAACTTCAGAGGATACAGGTTCAACAAGAGTGATGGCAATTCTTTCAGGTCCTGTTAGAAAGGATTTTGAAAATTTGAATTTTCCACATCAAACATTTCCTGAAGGGCTCTTATTAGAAATTTTTAACGAAAAAGACGAACGAACTACCATAGAGGCAGACTATGGAATCTTCTATTCTGCAACTGGTGTCGTAGATTTGAGAGGAAACGTAATCATTAAATCTGATGATGGTAAGAAGTTGGAAGCGCCGCAACTATACTATGATCGCACGAATGAATGGGCTTTTACCCAAGAAAAGTTTAAATTTACAAATCCGGAAGATGGTACTGTAATGGACGGTAAAGGAATGGATATAAAGAAAGATTTAAGTATTATGAACGCGCATAAGACGTTTGGATTAATGCTGATAAAAGAGGAAAAAGATGATTAGAATTTTAAGATACACAGAGTATTTGTATGCAATAGTGGCTGTTTTTTCATTGTATAGAATTTTTACAGATTGGAATACGGATAGATCCATGGCGTATATTTTTATCTTTTTTGCAATTATATCCACTGGCATGTTCGTTTTTCGAAGAAACTATCGAAAAAAATTCGAACAACGTCAAAAGGATAATGACAATCAATAGTGGAGCCAGACCTTCTTATTATAATACTATCCCTTGTTTTTTCCGCCTTTTTTTCGGGGATGGAAATCGCTTTTATTTCTGCGAATAAGATTCACATAGAAATAGAAAAAAAGCAGGAGGGTGTTCTTGCCAAGGTACTTACTAAGCTTACCAAAAAACCATCTAAGTTTATCGCTACCATGCTCATTGGTAACAATATTGCCTTAGTAATTTATGGTTTGTTTATGGGCGAACTACTCATGAACTGGTTTTCTGGGCTAGCCACGGAAAATAACTTTTTAAGGGTGTTTTTGACAGATTTCACCTTGTTGACCCAGACTGTTATTTCTACCTTGGTAATTCTTATTACAGCAGAGTTTCTTCCAAAGGTTTTGTTTCAAATTTACGCGAACAGCTTACTTAGGCTTCTGGCGATACCAGCTTATGTTTTCTATCTTGTTTTTTCGTTAATATCCGAGTTTATCATTGGCGTATCGGATTTTATACTAAAATATATCTTCCGAACCCCAGGCGATGATGTGCAGCTTGCTTTTAGTAAAATTGAGTTAGGAGATTATATAACGGAACAAATGGAAACTGTTGAAGAAGAGGATGAAGTAGATTCAGAAATACAGATTTTTCAGAACGCGTTGGAATTTGCAGCTGTAAAAGCCCGCGAGGTAATGGTTCCAAGAACCGAAATCATGGCAGTGGAAATTCATGAAACACCCAAGAATTTAGCTAAACTTTTTACCGAGACAGGATTTTCCAAAATCCTTGTTTTTAAGGATACCGTAGATAATGTTATTGGGTACGTACATTCCTATGAGTTGTTCAAAAAACCTAAAACCATCAAAAGCATTCTCCTTCCGGTAGAGTTTGTTCCAGAGACTATGCTTATTCAGGATATTTTGAATGTGCTGATAAAGAAAAGGAAAAGTATAGCTGTTGTGTTGGATGAATATGGTGGTACATCTGGCCTTATGACGGTGGAGGATATTGTAGAGGAGCTTTTTGGAGAGATTGAGGACGAGCACGATACTACCGATTTAAGGGAAGAACAGATAGATGACACCCATTTCTTGTTTTCGGCGCGCTTAGAGGTAGATTATCTCAACGAAAACTATAAGCTCAATCTAAATTCGTCCGATGAGTACGAGACTTTAGGTGGGATGCTAGTGCATCAACTAGGGGAAATTCCTGAAAAGGAAGCTGAAATTAATATTGATAATTTTAAGTTTACGATTATAGAAGTGTCCAGTACCAAGATAGACTTAGTTGCGCTGGAATTGCTTGACTTGGACTAATTAGGTTTATAGCTATCATTTCCAGTGGTTTTAGTTTTTATTATTTCAATTAAAAATGGTAATTTCGCCACCTAATTTTTAGTTTACCATAGAATGGCAGTTTTAGAAAATATAAGAAAACGTACTACGGTGTTGATCTTGATTATAGGTCTAGCCTTGTTTGCATTTGTAATTTCAGGTGTATTTACCAGTAGTGATTTTGGAAGTGGCGGCAAAATAGGCTCTTCTGTTGCGGAAATTAATGGGAATGAACTATCCATAGACGATTTTAGACAAAAGGTAGAGATTGCTTCTAGAAGGGTAGGACCAACAACATCTTCGTTACAAGTAATGAATCAGGTTTGGGACCAAGAGGTTAGGAATAGTATTCTTGGAGCACAGTTCAACGATTTAGGTATAGGCATAGAGCAAGACCAAATTGTAGACTTTCTTGAAACCGCTGGTTACGGACAGAATCCTCAGTTTCAAGATGCCAACGGGATGTTTGATCCAAATTTGTTTAGGCAAACGGTTATGGATTGGAAAGTAAATAATCCTCCACAATACGATGCATGGCTGCAGACCGAAGAACAAATCGTACAAATGGCCAAGGAGCAAACCTATTTTAATTTGGTTAAAGCTGGTGTTGGTGCTACATTAAAAGAAGGAGAGTTAGATTACAAATTGGCTTCCGAAAAAATGGATATCAAATATGTTCGCGTTCCTTACAGCAGTATTGCAGACAGTACCATCTCAGTAAGTAAGCAAGAGATTGCGGCATATGTTAAAGAGCACAAGAGCGATTACAAGCAAGAAAAGTCAAGGGACATCCAATTCGTTTATTTTGATGAAAAACCTTCAGCAGCAGATGATCAAGCCATAAAAGCATCAGTTGCAAAATTATTAGACGATACAGTTGAATATAATGCAAAGACAGATCGTAATGATACTATTAAAGGGTTTAGGAATGCGTCAAACATGGCTGCGTTCTTAAGCCGATATTCAGATGTTCAATTTGATACGATATACAAGGCAAAAAAGGAATTACCAGCAACTATTGCAGATACAATAATGAGTTTGCAGGTAGGTGAGTTTTATGGTCCTTATAGAGATGGTGTTTCTTATAAGGTAACAAAAATGATGGATAGAAAACCTAATGGTTCTGTAAAATCCAGTCATATTTTAATTACCTACGAAGGAGCTACGCGTGCTAATCCAGATATTAAAAGAACCAAGGAAGAAGCGGAGACGAAAGCAAATGAGCTGTTTAAGGACGTAAAGAATAATGTAGCTGATTTTACGGCGTATGCCAGGGATAACTCTGATGGACCTTCAGCTCCGCAAGGTGGAGATCTAGGCTTTTTTCAAAAGGGAAGATTGGCTACGGAGTTCAATGAATTTATTTTTTCTAATCCTATTGGAAAGGTAGGTTTGGTAGAAACGGATTTTGGTTTTCACATTATCAAGGTAGACGACAAGGAAGATATCGTTCAGTTAGCGACGCTTTCTAGGGAGGTTGTTGCTTCAGAGGAAACCATTAATACCTTGTTCACGAACGCTACGAAATTTGAAATGGAAACTATTGCCGATGAAAATGAGTTTTCAAGTATAGCCAAAACCAATGAGTATTTGGTAAGACCGGTGAATAGTATAAAGGAATTAGATGAGAATTTACCAGGTTTAGGATTGCAACGTACTTTAGTGCAGTGGGCGTTTAATGGGGATACCAATGTTGGTGACATCAAACGGTTCAATATTAATAATGGCTACGCTGTTGCTCAAGTGACCGGAAAATATAAAGAAGGCCCCATGGCTCCAGAAGATGCTTCAATAACTGTATTGCCAATTTTAAGAAAAGAGCGCAAGGCAGCTCAAATTATTTTAGCTAGTAAAGGAAAAGCAATGGACGCCTTTGCCACGGATAACAATGTGTCCGTTTCAACGGCTTCTGCGTTAACAGTGAAGTCACCTACCATTCCTGGTGCAGGAAGTGAACCTATCATTGTAGGAACGGCCTATGGTATGGCGCAGGGTGAAACTTCTGGATTGTTGGAAGGTAATACCGGAGTGTTTATGATAGAGGTGACAAATAGAACAGAGGCTCCAAAGTTGGATAACTATAGTACGTATGCGAATACCTTAAAAAGTAATGCAGCTAACAGAGTTAATACTGCGGTTTACAACGCATTAAAAGAAGGTGCTGAAATAGAAGATAAAAGAGCTACCTTTTATTAAATCGCTACAATAAAATTAAATAAAAAAGCCTCCTATGTTGGAGGCTTTTTTATTTAGCCCAGTGGGTTCTCTATATTCTATAGTCAACTCGCTCCTAATACGGAGGTGTCTTCTATACCCCATTGTCTCAAACACCTACCTATACTAGAAGCTATGGTTTAATTTTTTCGGGTAAAATCGATGTAGTAAACATATTTCTCATTCCCCTTACTTCTGTTCATTTTATCACGGGTGTTTGAAATAGAGTTCTTTTAGGTGAATCATAATCGTTCCGTCTTGCTATTTCTGTAATACCATATCGGAATAGGAAAGGATGGTCGTATATCCTTTCGCCTTAAAATAATCCATTGTGTTTTCTCTTTCCGTAACCAGCACAAAATCACCACCCCAACCTCCTAAGCTTTTTACACTTCCGGTATAATCGGGGAACAATTCTTCCTTTATGGTGGGAACATTCAGAGCACGTGAAAGTGTTTTTTCGTGTAGGTTCAATACCGATTCGAATTCGTTTAAAGTACTAGCTTGTAAAAGTTCCCTTGTTAGTTCGGTAATGGTTTTGACTAGTGCTACTTTGTCGATTGCTTGCTCTCGGTATGCAGATATAGCTTCCCTACTGTTCTTTTTTTGGTTCAGATAAACGAAGTATAGCCCATTAGAAAAAGGAAGTATTGGCTTCACCTCACGAATAATGGGTTGGTTGTTTTTGATTTTAAATACTATCGGATTATCGTTTTGTGCACACGCGATGTCGTAACCACTGCCGCCAAAGCTTTCTTTTAAAAGGCTGTAGGGGTTTACTTTGGCCAATTGCGCCATATTGTTTATCAACGTAGAAGAAGTGCCTAGCCCCCAATTTCTAGGAAACGTCAATTTGGTTTCTATAGCACATCCATCGGTATCCACTAAGAAATTAGGCTGTAAGATTCTAGTTTGTTTCAGTAGATTGGTTAGTGTTTTGGAGATATCCTCATCTGAGGTAGATAGCTTTGTAAAATCTATTAAGTCGTAACTTCCTTTAAACCAAAGACTGCCGTCTGCATTTAGACTTTCCCAAGAAAGTATCCCTGATGTATCTTCGGTCAGTTTTAGTGATTGCCCAAACGTTGTAGGAATAGCCCATCCTTCGGCACCATCTAAGATGGCGTATTCTCCTGAAAGTAATAGTTTTCCATTACTATAAAAAGATTCTGTCATGATGGGTTTCTCAATTGCTCTAGTGCATCTGCGACACCGCTATGAGTTACTATATTTGTTTTAAAGTGTACTATTAACTTGTTCTTTTCAGTAGTGTTGGCGCCAAGTTGATTCAGCATATTCATTAAGTGCATTTTCATGTGGCCTTTTTGTATGCCTGTAGTAACTAAGGAACTTACCGCCGCAAAGTTTTGTGCCAAACCAGCAACTGCAATAATCTGCATTAATTCTTTTGCCGAAGGATTTTGTAATAGCTCCAGATTAAGTTTTACCAATGGATGAAGCTTTGTCAATCCACCAACAGTTCCCACGGCTAAGGGTAATTCTATCCAAAATTTGAAAATACCATCTTTAATTTCGGCATGTGTAAGGCTGCTATAGCTGCCGTTTCTTGCGGCGTAAGCATGTACACCAGCCTCAATGGCCCTGAAATCGTTACCCGTGGCAAGTACCACGGCATCAATGCCGTTCATAATACCTTTATTATGAGTAACGGCACGGTAAGGTTCTACCTTTGCAATGGCAACCGCTCGTATCATTTTTTCGGCAAATAGTTGTGAGGAAATATCAGAAGAAAGCGTTAACTCCGTTACAGGGCAACTCACAGATGCCTGTACAACGCAATTGGGGACATAGTTAGATAATATGCTCATAACTACTTCTATTTGCTTTTCTTCCGCTGTAAAGACATCGTAGCCCAAGGCTTCTCTTTTAAGCGTAGTGGCAAATTGTTCCAGACAGCTGTTGATAAAGTTGGCTCCCATGGCATCTTTTGTTTCAAAGGTGCAGTGTAGTTGGTAATAGTTGTTTAGGTCGTTGGTTTTGTCTCTAAGTTCAATAGTAGAAATACCACCGCCACGTTTCGTCATACTCTCTGTAAGGTGTTCGCTGTCTGTATGTAGTTTTTCTTTTAGCGACTTAAAAAACAAATTGAGTTTCTGAAAATCGCCGGTAAATATAAAATGTACTTGACCTACTTTTTCGGTTCCTAGCACCGTAGCGGTAAAGCCGCCTCTGTCCATCCAGAATTTAGCTGCTTTGCTTGCGGCGGCAACTACCGAACTTTCTTCTATAGCCATGGGTATGGCGTATAGTTGGTCGTTTATTATAAAGTTAGGGGCAATGCCCAAAGGCATGTATAAATTGGTGATGGTGTTTTCTATAAATTCGTCATGCAACTGTTGTAGATCACTATCTTGATTCCAATAGGCTGAGATGAGCTTTTTGGAAGCTTCAGAATCTTTGGTGTAATGCTCAGTTAACCAATCTATTTTCTTTGCTTTTGAGAGTTTTGAAAAACCACTGATAGGGGTTGTCATGAATTTTATTTTCTGCGGTTATTGACAAGTGCACTAGGCGCTCAACTATGATTTTACAGTTTCATTTTAGGAAATAAAAAGTAAAGATAATCATATTGATTTGAATAAAACTACCGCTTTTAGTCTAGTGAATTGGCTGTCTTTTTTGGTCTATTTCGAGGTTTTTCACAGAAATAGTGGTAAACTTGATAGCTAGAACAAATTTTATCACTTTATGCGAATTATATATGTTTTTTTGTTTGCACTACTTTGTTTTACCCCATTATTAATCGCGCAGCAAAAGCAAATTTCCGTTACTGATATTTATACTGGAGAATTCCAAACGCAGGGAATGGATGTGCTTCGATCCATGAACAATGGAAAGCAGTATACCGTTTTAAATAAAGACCCATATCGCGGAATAGTATCCGTTGACACCTATGACTATAGTACCCTAGAAAAAGTGTCTACCGTTATTTCTACTGGCGATGTAGGAGGTCTCGAAGAATTCTCGTCATATAGCTTTAGTCAAGATGAAACCAAGTTATTGTTGGCAACCCAAGTAGAGTCTATTTTTAGGAGATCTACCTTGGGTATTTTTTATTTGTATGATATTGCTTCTAAAAAACTAACAAAAATAAATGACGCCAAGATACAGGAGCCGACCTTGTCACCGGACAATAGGAAAGTGGCTTATGTGAAGGATAATAATTTGTTTTTGATGAATTTAGAAAGCGGTTCGACCAAACAGGTGACGGAAGATGGTGTAAAAAACAAGATTATTAATGGGGTTACGGATTGGGTCTATGAAGAGGAGTTTTATTTTGTAAGGGCCTTTGAGTGGAATGCAGACGGCAGTAGTATCGCCTTTTTAAGGTTTGATGAAACCAACGTTCCAGAGTTTTCTATGGATGTATACGGAGCGGAGAAGTATCCTAGTCAGCATGTATTCAAATATCCAAAGGCCGGTGAGGACAATGCCATAGTGAGTTTGCATACCTATGATGTGCAAAGTGGTGAAACAGCAAAGATATATTTGGGTGATGCTTATTACATTCCGAGAATTAAGTGGATGAACCACAAAGAATCATTAAGTGTGCAGACCATGAATAGGCACCAAAACCATTTAAAGTTTCATTTGGTGAATGCTAAGACCGGTAACGTTACCGTGCTGCTTGAAGAAACCGACAAGGCCTATGTTGATATTCATGATAACCTAACTTTTTTGGCCGACGATAGTTTTATTTGGACTAGTGAAAAAGATGGCTGGAACCATATTTACCTGCACAATTCAGATGGAAAATTAATGAACCAGGTAACACAAGGTGCTTGGGAGGTTACTAACTACTACGGCTATGATCAGAACGATGATAAGATTTATTATCAGTCTACAGAGAATGGTAGCACAAACCGAGGGGTGTATAGTGTTGAGAGCAATGGAAACAAAAAGATGTCTTTAGCAGTAGTGAAGGGTGCTAACTCAGCCTCTTTTAGTGCGGATTTCACGTATTTTATAAATAACTATTCCAGTGCTACAACGCCTCCAAGATACACCTTACACAAGGCGCTAAACGGAAAAAAAATAATTGATATATTAGATAATACGGCTCTTTCTCAAAAATTGGAAGGTTATAAAACTAGTCCAAAGGAGTTTTCTACCATCAATATCAATGGGAACGATTTGAATATGTATATGATCAAACCAACTGATTTTGATGCTTCTACAAAGTACCCACTGTTGATGTATCAATATAGTGGTCCTGGATCACAAAATGTATCTAATACTTGGATGTCTGATAGGGATTACTGGCACCAAATGTTGGTTTCCAAAGGCTATATTGTTGCTTGTGTAGATGGCAGGGGCACCGGTTATAAAGGGAGCGATTTTAAAAAAGTAACGTATTTGAATTTAGTAAAATACGAGACCGAAGACCAGATTGCAGCCGCTAAAAAACTCAGTGAATTAGATTTTATAGATGAACAGCGCACCGGGATTTGGGGATGGAGTTTTGGAGGGCACATGTCTACCAACTGTCTTTTAAAAGGAAACGATACTTTTGAAATGGCTATAGCGGTAGCGCCGGTAACCTCATGGCGCTTTTACGATACTATTTATACGGAACGCTTTATGCGCACACCCTCTGAAAACCCAGGTGGTTACGATGATAATTCTCCTTTTCATTATCCTGAGTTGCTTAAAGGTGATTACTTATTGATTCATGGTTCAGGCGATGATAATGTACATGTGCAAAATACCATGCGTATGGTAGAAGCTCTGGTCCAAGCCAATAAGCAATTTGACTGGGCTATTTATCCAGATAAAAATCACAGCATAAAAGGCGGTAATACCCGCATTCATTTATATACTAAAATGACCGATTTTGTAACATCAAAACTTTAACCAACCTTAGTACCAACTAAAACCAAGATATTATGACAGAAATGAAGCCAGCAACTCAAAAGGAACTTTTTGGACATCCGGTAGGACTGTTTTACCTATTTTTTGCAGAAATGTGGGAACGGTTCAGTTTTTATGGTATGCGCGCTTTGTTGACCCTTTACATGGTCGATGTTGTTTTTGAAGCGCTTGCAGAGCGTGATTTTGCTACCGCGGCTGTGTATGCATCCTATGGATCTTTGGTGTACGCATCTACAGTAATTGGCGGTCAGATTTCAGATAAAATTTTGGGAATGCGAAATTCAATTTTTTTGGGTGGGATATTAATGGCAATAGGTCATTTTGTACTGGCCATAGAGAATGATCTGGCATTTTTCTTGGCACTTGCTTTAATTATTGTTGGTAACGGTTTTTTTAAACCTAATATTTCAACTTTTGTTGGAAC
The DNA here is from genome assembly GCA_964569345.1 of uncultured Maribacter sp. GTDB lineage: Bacteria > Bacteroidota > Bacteroidia > Flavobacteriales > Flavobacteriaceae > Maribacter. The sequence continues at coordinate 50,090 of CAZMUV010000013.1, forward strand.
GCTATATCCCTACGGAGACCCTAAAAAAGATTCAGGCTTTACTATTTTTTATATGGGAATCAATATTGGAGGTTGGATAGCTCCGCTGCTGTGCGGTTGGTTGGCCTATGCCTATGGTTGGCACTATGGTTTTGGTTTGGCAGGAATAGGAATGCTTACAGGCTTAATCGTTTTTTGGAGCGGTATACGCAAGAACGTATTTGGGGATAGAGGGCTGCCTCCAAACGAAGAAGTGATGAACAAAAAAGTATTTGGGATAAAGCAGGGTGTCTTAATTCCTATTTTGACCGTTCTTTCTGCCCCAGTGATTGCCTATTTACTATCCGCATATAAATCTTTGGGAACTGAAGGAACATTTTTAGGAGATCAAAATATCGTCAATATTATTTTTAAGGGTATTGCGGTACTGATATTGGTTTACCTCGCCAATATTATGATTAAAGCCACCTTGGAAGAGCGTAAAAAACTTTTTGTTGCCGTTTTGATTACGTTTTTCATGACAATATTTTGGGGCTTTCATGAATTGTCTGGCAGTGTTATAACCTTATTTGCTGCAAGAAATGTAGAACTGTCCTTAATGTCGGCCGCACAAACCAACTCGTTAAATTCTATGTTCATTATTATCTTGGCCATTCCTATCTCTTTGATGTGGACTTACCTAAGTAAGAAGAACCTTAACCCTAGAACCCCATATAAATTTGGAATGGGATTACTTTTTGCTGGTATCAGCTTTTATGTGCTTGCAATAAGTGTCAATAGTGCCGATGCCAATGGCTTGGTGCCTTTTGCTTATTTGTTATTAATGTATTTCTTGTTGTCCATAGGAGAGTTGTTTATGTCTCCCGTTGGGCTTTCAAAGATTACGGATTTATCTCCAAAACGCATCGTTGCATTTATGATGGGGGTGTGGTTTTTATCATCCTCTTTTGCCTTTCAAGTAGTCGGGTTTATTGGAAAACAACTCGCTATTGAAAGTACGGACAAAAATGTAGGTGGTTTTGAGACCTTAACAGTATATACAGACGGATTTGAATTGATAGCTAAGTACGCTGTAGTGGCCGGTATTCTTGTATTGGTGGCATCGCCTTTGATTAAAAAACTAATGGGTAAGGTGCATTAATCTATAGCTCCAAAAGAATAGAATCCCTTTTCACCAGTATAGTGAAAAGGGATTTTTCTTTTGATACAGGTGGCTTTCCATCGTGCGATATAACTTGTATAGTTGCTGCCATCAGCAATAATTTTACTTGGATTAGTCCTTACTATAAATCTTTCTAAATTAATTTTTGGGGAATGGGTGAGCAAAACCATTTGTCCTTTTTTTTCTGATGGATAGACACCTAGACTATCTAAAATCAAGAACCGCTTCTTGTTAATGAAATAACTATTCGCTACGGTTTTATAAGAGATATTACGGATGCGTTCGCCAATTTTTATATCGTTTACTGGGTTTTTCGCAGCTGTGGTATCCGAGGTCAGTACGGTTGTATCCCAGCCGCTTCTTTCTAAAATAATTGTGTTTTTGGTCTGATGTAATACCATTATCTTATTTTTTTGACTCGCTGCAACTATTTGATATATGGTATAGCATTGGAACATCAGCAAGCTTGCAAGGAAGAATGCCATTCGTTTGAAATGTAGTTGCTTCAACAAGAGAATTAGGGTGGTAATTAGGGCATAGGCTAATAGAAGTTGTATAGCATCGAAAGAAATATGCATAAAAATAAAATCTTCTTGTTGGGCCACCCAGGCTACTATCTTATTCATGTATGAAATTAGTTCATTAAAAAACCAGGCTAGTGTGCTGGGTAGTTGGTTAATAAGAGCTAAGAGAATCACTAGAATTCCCGTACCCAAAATAAAACCCAAGGCAGGAATAATGAGGAGGTTAGAAATAAAGAACAAACCTGGAAATTGATGAAAATAGAATAGGCTAATGGGCAAAACACCTAATTGAGCAGCAACACTAACCGAAAGCAGTTGCCAGATATAACGTACTGGTTTAGATTTTGGATACCAAAATCGTTGGAGTAAAGGATAAATCCAAACAATAGCAAGTACAGCGGCATAACTCATCTGAAACCCAATTTGAAATAATAAATTTGGGTTAATGAATAGTAAGATAAAAAACATGGAGAGCGCAAGGATATTGAACGTGTTGCTTGGCCGGTTTAGATACAGTGCGTAGGCCACAAAACTAAACATGGTACATGCCCGAACAAGGGAAGCTGATAGTCCAGCTAAAAAAGCAAAGCCCCACAATAAAAGTACAGTAAGGAATAAACTAATTTTCTTTCCGTGAGGTAGGTATTCCAAGGGCCGCAATAAAAACTGTAGCACCAATAGTAGGATGCCAATATGTAATCCAGAAAGTGCTAGAATATGAACTGCCCCAGCATCCTTATAATTGTCATAGGTTTCTTTCGAAATATCGGTGCGCTGCCCTAGGAGCAGGGCTTGAATTACGGCTAGCTCTTCTTCTCCAAAATTCGCAGTCTTTAGTTTTTTTATGATGTGATTTCTAGCACTAGCTGCGATTCCAAAAATAGTTCTGGACGGGTTTTCCGTTTTATCATAGTGGTTTGGTGTTAGTCTCACTTGATGGTAAATGCCCAATTTTGCCAGATAACCTTTATAATTGAATTGATGTGGATTTAACGGTGACTTAATAGCGGTAAGCTTGTTTACGGTATATATTTCATCATCTACAGATAAAGTGGTCAGGCTGTCATCAAGGGATTTACTGAGTATTAGTTTTCCAGTGGCAAATGAGCTATCCACGCTTTTGATTTCGGCAATATAGCGTTCCGAAAAGGCTGTAGGTTTTAAGACCTCCCTTATTTTCAAATGCCAAACGATTTGTTCTGTTAAAGCAAGGGTACTGTAATGATATTTGTCTTGTTGGGGTTGCGCCTTTATAATGATGAAAGTGCCTAAAGCCATGGTTGTTAAGCTGGCGAGGACACCAAACCAAATGGATTTAGTATTCCTTTCATAACGATATAGGACACCAAGACTTATAAATAAGAACAGTGTAGCCCCAAGGGCGATACTAGTATGAAAAGAAGAAAAATGGCCAATTAGGACGCCAATGATAAGCAGTAGCGTAAGTTTTATTGGAACGAACGCTAGTAGTTTCATCTTATAAAATTCTAGTGGCCTTAACAAAGGCGCTGTTCCAAAACCCTTCTCGTAATGATGATACCGTTACGCCACGAGATGTGGAGGCATGTATGAACTTGACTTCATCTCCTTCTACTTTTACCACCATACCTACATGGTTGATTCGTTTGGCACGTTTTTTTGTTTTAAAGAAGAGTAAATCACCTTTTTCTACATCTTTAATTCTTATTTTTTTTCCTTCCTCTGCCATGTGGATTGATGTTCTTGGAAGACTTACATTGTGTTCTCCAAAAGAGATATAAAGCAGTCCGGAGCAATCCATTCCTTTTCGTGTGGTTCCTCCGAACTTATAGCGCACTCCAGAAAAGGTAAGTGCGGTATTGATGACCTTATCTGCTTTAGAATTGGGGCGATTAGTAACGCTTGATTTTTCCGCTAGGCGCTCTGTTGTTTCGGTAACGCCCCTTCTATGGTTGTCTGCAGCTGCCACTGAAATCCTTCGCTCTTTGGTAGTTAAGCTCGTTTTTTTACTGCTCCCGCAACTAGCAATGAACATTATTAGGAATAGGCAGGATAAGTTTCGCATAGCTTACAAGTGGTATATCTTATACTTGAACCCTAAAATTATAGAATTATTTTATATGATGTCTAGGTATGTGCAAAAAATCTACCCAATAGGTCTTGGTCGTGTATTTGGATGTTGGGTCTGAATCCTATTTCTATGTAAGCCAGTTATTTAATCGCGTGAAAGCTATTGTAAGTTTCTAAGTTGTATAATTTGTTTCTTTTTGGTACGCAAGGAGTAGGATTAAGAATAGTTCCAATAATCAAATATTTTTATATCTACTCAATTAGACTTTAGAATACTATTTTCTACTATTCTGGTAAATGTGTGCTGCGGCTTTGGCACTGGCACCGGTACCACCCAATTTTTTAATGAGTGCGTCATAGTTTAGTATTTGTTCCGTTCTGTTAGGACCGGATAGAATGGCTTCCAACGCTGTCTTGAGTTTCTTTTGGGTAAAGTCGTTCTGAATGAGTTCGGTTACCACTTCTTTTTTCATAATTAAATTGACCAAGGAAATATATTCCAGAGTTATAATGCGTTTTGCAATTTGATAGGATACCCAGTTTGCTTTATAGCAAACCACCTGTGGCACCTTAAACAAGGCTGTTTCTAAAGTTGCGGTGCCACTGGTAACCAAAGCTGCTGTGGCAATCGAAAGCAGGTCGTAGGTCTTGTTTTGTACGATTTTTACATTTTTATCAGATAAATATGGGGTGTAAAATTCTTTATCTAAACTGGGAGCACCGGCAATCACAAATTCGTGACCAGGAAAATTCGATGTTAAGGAGAGCATTACAGATAACATTTTCTGAACTTCCTGTTTACGGCTTCCGGGAAGTATCGCTATAATCGGTTTTTTGGTATCGAGTTGATGGTTCCTCCGAAATATTTCCTCATTTAGTTCGGCTCTGTTAGATATAGCGTCGATTAAGGGGTGTCCTACAAAGTTGACAGGATAGTTATGTTTTTTATAAAATTCTTCTTCGAACGGAAGAATAACGTACATGGCATCTACATCTCTTTTTATCTTTTCTATCCGTCCTTCTCTTGAAGCCCACAATTGAGGAGAGATGTAATAATTAGTTCTAATCCCCTTTTCCTTGGCCCATTTTGCTATCCTTAAGTTAAAACCCGAGTAGTCAATAAATACGATGATGTCTGGTTGAAAGTCTGTAATATCGGACTTGCAAAAAGCAATATTCTTAAAAATAGCACTTAGGTTCATGAGCACTTCCAAAAACCCCATAAAGGCCATTTCCTTGTAATGTTTGACCAAATCCCCGCCTGCACTCTGCATTAAGTCCCCGCCCCAGCAACGAATATTAGCATCCGCGTCTTCTGCTTTCAAAGCTTTAATAAGATTGGACCCATGTAGGTCTCCAGAGGCTTCACCAGCGATAATGTAATACTTCATTTAAAATACTTTATAGTATAGAATAATGAAAGCCGTAAGCATTGTCGCTATTAATACACCTTTTGCTCGTTCATTTCTTTTCAGTTTTAAAAAACCAAAGAAAGCCACTAAATTTAAAATAGCTCCTAAGGCCAAGAGGCTTCCAACGTGCCCTTGGGCAACAGCCGCTTGATAGGTTTCTTCTATGCCGAAGTCGGAAAATAGTAAAATGTACAATAGCGTTCCTATAGTGTTGGCGATTAGACCAACCAAAAAACCTATGATTACTTCTTTTTTAACGTTCATGAGTTTAATATCAAATACAAATACAAATACAAA
>CAZMUV010000014.1:0-4473 GCA_964569345.1 uncultured Maribacter sp.
CCTTTAAACTCTCTAAATATTCTTGCATAACCATTTTGTCCATATGCGGATGCTGTTTAACGGGCAAGGTCATGGGGTTTTCATCTAATGAACGATAAAGTTCAGGGTAATTGGTTTCTATGTTGGTAGTGACTTGTGTAATTTGGTTCAGTATGTTATGAAGTTCTTTCATTTTATAGGTTTTAAGAATTGAAGATTGTAATTTAAAATTAGTAAAAACGCCATAGAAATAAGATATAGACTTTAAATGCCAAAAGAGAATTATAGTGAACGAACCATTATTTATCTAATTAAAAAACCTTCGTTAAACTATCATCCTTTTTATTCACTTTCAGGCAAGACCATTAAAGGTATTTCAGTCTTAAAACTTATGTTTTTTACGATATTCTCATGCGTTAATTTTTGAAAAAAGCCATGATTTGTCTTTAGAATGGCCATCATGCTGATATTCTTGTTTGACTTTTCCATTTGATATAGGGTATTGGCTACCGTATCTTGCAGTTCAATTGCAAAGAATTGATGCTTAGTTTCTTTCAGAACACTTCTAAGGAGTTCTTTGTTTGCTTTTTGCGTATCGCTTAAAGTTTTTTCTGATTTGATATGCGCTACGTTTAACGTAGCATGACTAACCAAGGCCATTTGGATGAGCGGTAAAAGTTCCATTTTCGTAAAAACATGTTTAAAATCAGTCGCAAAAACGATTTCCTTAGGGCTAGTGTACTCATATGCTGTGGGTATGACTACTGTAGGGCAATTATGAATATGCTTAATAAGCTCTAGGGTGTTACTGCCGATAAAAATTTCACGGAGGGTTGATGAACCTTTTGTTCCCATAAAGACATAATCCGCACCCAGGTTAATTTGTGTCCGATTGGTCAAATTAAGTACAGAATCAGTTTCGAAAACTCGCTCAAAATGATGTTTTTTGTTCTTGTTTTGGGTTTCCAAAGCCTTTATAATCTGGTTTAGGTCTTCTTTGGTGCTCATTTTATTTTTCGCCGAAGAAGGCGCGTCGTGATATGCATGCAGTAGATAGAATGTGCAGCTCTCATTTTTAAAAAGAAGAAGTGCATAGTCTATGGCCTTTTGTGCATTTTTGGAAAAATCAGTAGGTATTATTATTGTTTTCATGTGTTGCTGATTATCAAGTTTTAGCTAGTACACGTACTTAAATAGCAAACGAGTAACATGCTATTCTGAGATCAAATTGAGCCTCGGTGCTATTTCCTCTCCATCTATTATATATTCTGTGATGGTGAAAACTTCTTTCCTATCCTTTCTAAACGCTTTAACGAAATTAGAAAGATCATCTTCAAGCTTTTCATGTTCTGCTCTAAACGTTTGAGAATCATTCGCAATGGGATTCTCTATCAACTCTGCTAAATGCTGTAGATGTTTATTTACCTTTTCTAATAATATGCTAGATTCATTTTCCATTTCAAGCAACCCTACTCCAATTTCACGAACCATATCTAAGCTATCTTTTTTCGAAATGCGCATAAAATAGTTGCCAATAAGATGGTGTAAAAACTTTAAGTCATCATTGTAAAACAAAAGTTCTGATTTCCAGTGTTCTGTAAGAACATAAAGTGCTTGCCAATCTGCTTCATGAATATAGCTGTCCTTGGGCCTGTTTCTAAAATCAATCATGTGCTAACAATTAAATTTATTTGACATTTAGTCTTAAAAGTAGTGAGTGGATCAAGTAAAAAAAATGACCTATGTCAGTATGGCAAATACTGCTAAAACAGCTAGCTTATATCTGGTATCATTTTCAATAGTTACACATATTGAATTATGTTGCCTAGTTTACAACTTGCAACAAATTAAATTATGGAAACAACCAAATTTTCATTTCGTTTTTGATTTGGCGATTTGTGAATGAAATTTCTCAAACATTTTGTCTACGACCTTGTGAATATTGGTATCGGTATTTTCGAGTAGGCTAATATCTAATGTTCTGGTTGAAATACCCTGCCAAACAAGTTGTTTCTGTTCAAGATCTATCAAGTGGATAATTATCGTTCCCTCATCATAGTGATAATCTGCCATTGGTGCTATTTCTGTGTAATAGTTCTTTTCATCATTATGATATCCGCGATTTATGACCGCATTGTGTTCAAATTGTAAATGGAAATCTACTTGGAGATCAACATTTTCTTCACCCAAAACATAGCCTTCATTCTGCATAGCAGCATCGATGGCGCTTTTCCATCTTTTGCGATTTAGTGAATTATCAAATTGAGGATAATCTTCATTGACCCCTTCTTCTTCCGCAGACCAAGAGTAGATTTTATAATTGTCAAAATTTGCCTCTTTATCAATATCACTTAAAACCTTAGTAGCCGAACAAGCACTTAATAGTATGCTAATTACAAAAACATGTATTAAATTTTTCATTTGTAGTTTTTTTTTGAAAGTGAAGGTTATCTGTATTATAGATGTGTCTCATTCAACAAAAGTAAATCCTTTAAAAAGTGTTTAATATGACATTAGTCAGGTTTAAAAAATAGTTAGGGCTGACATAGGTCATATTGTACCTCACTTTTGGATGGTAGCTTTGAGATATAAATTGAAAATTAAATTCAAGTGAAAACAATTCTATATGCTACCGACTACTCAGAAAACTCCGTAGCCGCATTGAAATACGCTTATGAAATGTCTAAACAGATGGGTACACGTCTAGTAGTTACCCATGTATTTGACTATCCAACCGTGTTGGGAACTGAGGGACTTGATGAACCATTTCCGCATTTAGAGGAAAGTGCCTTTAAGTCGCACCGAGCAAAATTGGAAAAGTTCTGCGAAGAATATCTAGGCAGCGTTTGGAAAGCTCCTAACATACAATTAGAAGCGGTCGAAAATAAATCTGTTTTAAAAGGGATTATTTCAGTAGCCAATGAATGGCATGCCTATTTAATCGTCATTGGTATGAAAGGTGGAAGCGTATTAAGAGAAATAATCATGGGAAGCACCACAAAGCATCTTATTGAAAAGGGACCCTGTCCTATTTTGTCTATTCCCTCAGATGTTAGCTATTTGCCCATCAAAAATATTGTTTACGCCACCGATTATGAGGAAGAAGATGTGTATGCCATTCGAAAATTAGCGGAAATGGCCAATCAGCTTGATGCTCATATACATGTTGTGCATATTTCTACCAAGGACGAATATAAAGGAGAAATGCAGATGGAATGGTTTAAAGAAATGCTACACAAGAAAGTGACCTACAAGCGCATGGATTTTGAACTTTTATTTACGGAGGATGTTTTTAATGCCCTTAGAACCTACATTGGGGATACAAATGCAGACTTGATGGTTATGCTCGAAAGAAAACACAATAACATCTTCAAGAAATGGTTTCATCGGGATTTTGTCAAAAAGATGGAATCCTATGGCAGGGTTCCGCTCTTAAGCTTTAGAGGAGCCAACCATCAGTTATTTTATTTTAAGGCAGCACTTTAAAAACGATTAAAATGGCCAGAAGAATTTATAGTATAGTAATAGCAGTTGCACTTGGGTTAGGGTTTTACCTGTATTACATTAGGGAAGCACATTCCAAATTTTTCCTAATCGTCACTGCAGGAACCATATTTACATTTTTGAGTATGGGGATTCATGGATTGATTGCCCATTCCCTGAATCCAAAAGCAAAAGGAGGTATTCTTTTATATCCCCTTCTTATGGGAGCTCTTTGGGCTTTTATGTTCTTTTTATTCGTGTTTTTTATACTTCCTGTTTTCTGCCCTGATTTCTTACTGCACATATAGCTCAACATTCATTGTATGAATACGCCTTAGTTCTCACATACTACTTGGCAAGATACAGCCATGTTGAGGTTTTGTGCTATTTTGTTTGAGGTAGCGGTTAGAATGTCACTTAATTTTTTAAAATAAATAAGAGTGTCTTTTCGTTATAGGTAGGGTTAATAAAACCAGGGGTTTAGTCTTTAAACGAAAACTATGATTGTTTTGTCTGGGAGGGGTTTCCTCTCTATTATTGTGCTATTTACTACCTAATTTCTTTGCATTACAGTATTGCCCAAGGTAAATGCTGATTATGGCTTTGTTATAACAGCTTTTGTTATGGCCTTTTTTAGTTGGTTTTTTGATAAGAAGTATGTTCAGAATAAAATTTTTATTTTCTTCTCAATACTCTTCCCTCCGTTGAAAAAACGAATCATTTTAACGCCAGTTTCCTTCTTTGTGAATTCTTTACTAACCATGAAGTTCTAAAAGGATGACTAAATGGGTATAGTAAATACTGCTTATTTTGTGAAATTATCCTTACGCTTAGGTACCATTTAAAAATCGTTTAGCTCCTTCTTTTCGATAAGTTAAAAACTTAGTTAGGCTTGGATGAGAAGTGTCAATTTCTGAAATAACTATGTTTAATGTTGAGGCCATAGATAACCTTACTGGAATAAAGGAGTTTATTGGGAAGGATTTGAAAATTTAGTAAACGGAATAAATT
>CAZMUV010000014.1:4573-53973 GCA_964569345.1 uncultured Maribacter sp.
CCTCAAGAAGAAACTGGCTAAAGAATGCTGCAATGTTAAGCGCTGCTTCCGTTGCCGCGCCATCGGTATTGGCTAACACAAAAATTGAACGAATGAAGCCACTGGTGTCAGCTCAACCCATCCGCCTTATTGTATCTACCTATTCGTATTGGCATTTTAAAGAGAAGGTGTATCCTATAGAAAAGGTAATTGAAAATGCGGCCCGTATCGGTTTTGATGGGGTAGAAATTCTACATCGCCAAATGGAGAACGAGACGGTGCCCTACATGAACAAACTTAAAAGAATGGCCTTTGATAGAGGATTGGCACTACCATTTTTGTCTATCCATCAAAACTTTGTAGAGCCAGACGCATCCAAAAGAAAAGAAGATGTAAAACATACCTTGAAATGTATTAAACTGGCAACCCAGATGGGTATTCCGTCCATACGAATGAATACGGGGAGCTGGGCAGGCCCAACACCTCCAGATTATTTTAATACAGGTATAAAGAAACCCGCTGACGGCTATACGGATCAAGATGCCATTAAATGGGTTATAGATAGTATGGGAGAATGTTTGGTAGAAGCCGAAAAAGCTGGTATTACCCTTTGCCTAGAGAATCATTGGGGACTTTCTTCCAATATTGATTACTTGGTAGAAATCTATGATGCACTGTCATCATCGCCTGCAATGGGTCTAAATCTTGATACAGGAAATTTTGTAGGGGATCCCTATACGCAACTAGAACGCTTAATGCCTATGGCAAATATTATCCAAGCAAAAACATATTACGGTGGTGGCGAAGTATATGATTTAGATCTGGACTATGACCGAATTGGAAAAATAATGCGAGATGGAAATTTCACTGGCTATGTGTCCTTAGAAATGGAGGGAAAGGAAGATGCAGAAACCGCAGTGCCTAAGAGTTATGATGTGTTGCGAAGGGCTTTTAGTGTTTAGTAAAAAATTAAGAGCACAAGTTTGATACGATAAGTTCGTGCAACTTCTTTTACTTTATATAGATGAATAGGTGTATTGTGTATTACAATTGTGCCTTCAAACTCCTTAGCATCACTTCCGTAGTCCGTTCCAAATTAAACTCCGCTTTCCAGTGCCAATCTTTTTGTGCAGCTACATCATCTATGCTACTAGGCCATGAATCGGCAATGGCTTGCCTGAAATCTGGTGCATAGGAAATTTGAAAATTAGGAAGTTGTTTTTGGACGCTTTCAGCCATTTCTTTGGGCGTAAAGCTCATCCCAGCCAAATTATATGAGGAGCGTACTTTAACGGCATCGTCATCAGCTTCCATGAGTTGCATCGTGGCACGTATAGCATCGTCCATGAACATCATGGGTAATGCTGTATCTTCCTTAAGGAAACAAGTATATGCGCCTTCGGATAGGGCCTTGTGGTAAATTTCAACAGCATAATCGGTTGTACCACCTCCGGGCATGGTTTTCCAGCTGATAAGCCCGGGATAGCGAATACTGCGCACATCAACATCAAATTTATTAAAGTAGTACTCGCACCACCGTTCACCAGATTGCTTACTAATGCCATATACAGTGCTGGGTTCCATAATCGTGTTTTGAGGCGTATTTTCCTTTGGGGTGTTCGGTCCAAAAACAGCAATACTGGATGGCCAGAAAATTTTATCTATTTTTTTCTCCTTACCAAGATTTAGCACATTAAATAGTGAATTCATGTTGAGGTTCCAGGCCCGCATAGGAAATTTTTCTGCGGTAGCGCTCAACATGGCGGCCATTAAATACACTTCGCTTATTTCATAATAGGCAATAAGCTCTTCCAGAGCATCATAGTCGGTAGCATCCAGAATTTCAAATGGTCCGCTTTGCATTAGATTATCGTTTCCTTCACGAATGTCGCTGGCAACTACATTTTCATTGCCATATTTCTCTCGAAGGGCAAAGGTTAGTTCTGTTCCGATTTGTCCGCAGGCGCCTATTATTAAAATATATTTTTGCATCTAAATAATGAGTTAAATGATTTCTTGGATAAAGATACCTTTTCTTAAAATTTGTACATTCGTCACATGCCAAAAATCTATTATTTATTTATGCTGCTTATTGTTTTTATTTCGTGCAAGGATAATAAAGTAATCCTCGAAGAAGGACAGGAAAGTGAATGGGGAATGGTAGTGAGCCAACTTCCTGTGAAAATAGCTCTAAACGGAAAATCAAATGCTCTTGTGGAGGACTGGTTAGCCTTTAAGGCCTTTGATACTAGTTTTGACCGCATGTATGACGCCACCTACAGGGAAGACTTAGTTTTGATTATAGAGGATTTGGTTGAAAATCAGAAAGCCTTGGAAGTTTCCAAGTATCCTACTCAATTTGATATTCCGCAGGTAAAGGGCCGACAGAAAGTCTTAAAAACCTTTATACTAAAGACGAAAGGAGACTTGGAATACCGTCAAGATCCTAAAGTTTCTATGGAGCAAATGATTACAGCATATAATAGTCTTCGCAACCAGTTTAACGTAGAGGTCAACAACACGCTGCTTGAAGAGCTTCTTGTAAACGAATGAGATTAGTCTTTTAATGTACTCCAAAGGGTATTTTAACCGAACTTTGATAAGGGAAAGGGATGAGCTTTTTAACCCATACAGTGTAGTGTCTTTTTAAGTTTTAATAGAAAAAAAGTAGTATGGTTCAATGATTTGCTCTTACAAGCTTTGAAAAAGTAACGGTATAGCATTTTAAAATAGCAAATAAAAAAACCTACTGTAAATTTTGATGCGTATACCTCAAAATTTACAGTAGGTTTTTCGTTTGAAAACTACATTATAGCATAAAAGGGATGTTATTCCTTAGGTGCTGCTAGAGTTAGTTTTTTAGATTCTAAAGCTTGTCTGCTTAGGCTCGCAAGATTAAAGTCGGGATCAATGGCCAAAGCTTCATCAATAAACACTATTGCTGCGTCTATATTAGTTTGGTCCTTGTTGAATTGCACCAAAGCCTTTAAGTGTAAAAATGCCGCTTTTAGTATCACTTCATAAGGTTGCTGGCGCTCATAAAAAGCATATTTCATATCTTCTTTGGCGTTGGCAATTCCATATTCGATATGGGCAGCAGCTCCTGTGAAGTCGCTCAGTTGAATTTTCAGGTCTGCCAATTCATAGGCCAAGTACGGATTTGGCATTCTAGCATTCAATACCTCAAAGTGTTCCAGTGCTCTTTTAGGCTGGTTCAGGGCTTTTAAGGAAATCGCCTTCACCTGTACCGCAAGGTCAGAATCCGTAGTTACTTTTTCAATACCTATAGTATTCAAGGCCTGCATGTGTTTGTTCTCATTAGCGTATATATAGGCAAGAGTATCCTGCCTTGCTACTGAGGGCGCAAGTACGTTTAAATGGGTAAGTGCGTTAATAAGGCCATCTACATCGCCCTGTAAGCGCATTTGTTCATAGAATGCTTCATAGTGCTTTTCAAGCTCGGTCTTTGTTTGCGCATTGGAGCCAATTCCAACTAGCAATAGAAACAAAAGAAATACTTTTTTCATTTTGATTATTTATTTAAGTGGGCTAAACTATTAAAATAATCTGTAAGAACTTGTTAAGGAAAGGTTTAAATATGCTAAAAAGAAAAAGGCACCAGATGGGCGCCTTTCACAGATAATAGTATCAGACCAAACTAGAAGTAAGTTTTTTGCCTGTGAACTTGGTTAATAACTGAGAATAAAAACCAATGCTCTTTTCGTCCTTGTCCACGCAGGAGCTTAAGAAGCTCTTTAGATTGTCAAATAGCAGATTCGCATATAATAATGGTAAATGGGTATTTACTTTTTTAGGGTCGTAAAACGAGTCGTCCGTAACAATATCCATCTTAATGCGATGCCTGTGGTAATCAATGTTCACGTTAGCTGCATTATAGTATTTTTTTAGGAGGGCGATATGCAGCTGTTCATACGTATTAATGCTTTGGGAACTCTTGCAACTTTGAGAGATTAGCTTATCTAATTCTAGTAAAATCTTTCCTTTCAATTTTGACTTTTCCATGACATATCAATTTATAAGGTTTACTTAAAGTTATGCATTTCATCTGTAACTACCTTAAAATCAGTAATATATTAACATTAAAATAGGATTTTTGTTGTGAAAATGATTAAAAACGTTGTCAATTTATCTTATAGCGGTGTGAAATTGGTATGCATTTTAGCAAGAAATGGCTTACAAGAATCGATTGTTTTATAAGTTTTATGATTAGAAGTCTCGTAGAATGGGAGTTCTAAGCCTTCAGATTTTGCCTTTTCTCCATAATAGTGCTGTTTTTCAGGATGATTTGGGTGTACGGCGTTAAACGTTTCTCCCCATTGATTTTCTTTTACGATTGCTACCAATATTTTGATACAATCGTATAAGTGAATTAAGTTCACTGGTGCAGTACCATCAGTAAGGAATTTTTTTTTGACCAGCATGGTAACTGGATTGCGATTGGGGCCTATAAGTCCTCCAAACCTAACAATCGTAGGGTCGATTTTAGTTTGATGCTTGAACAGTTGTTCACTTTCTATAAGTTGCTTTCCAGATTGCGAGGTAGGTACAGGCATTATTTCTTCTGTAACCCTACCTTGTGTATCCCCATATACCGATGTACTGCTCACGAAAACGACCTGCTTTAGAGTACTATCTTTTATATGTTCCAGCAGTACTTGCATCTTCCTCACATAAGAAGCTTTGGAACTTTTATCTCTCAATTTTGGTGGTACGTTTACAATGAGTGTTTCGCAGCTATTTAGAAATTTGGTTATCGAACCTTGTATTTCTGTTTCTGATAAAGCAATTTGGAAAGCATGTATTCCTTCATTTTTAAGAATCTCCAGTTTTTCTTTGGATGTAGTAGTTCCATAGACCGAGTATCCTTCCTGAATAAAGCTTTTTGCCAAAGGAAGACCCAACCAGCCACAGCCCATAATACCTAAAGTTTTATTCAAAGGTTATGGTTTGTGTGGTTAGTATGGCGTCGTTTAAGATGAAGGGCATAGGGATATTATTTTCGGGTCGTTTGGGCACTGAAAATTGTTCGTTGTTCAGCAAGTCATTGGAGGCCTCATACATGGTCAATTCTAAAACGGCATCCTTTGGTATTTCTAGAACGATATCGGTATAATCGTTATTGCTAATGTAGTGTGTCACCAATTTCCCCCTATTTCGGTTTTCAAGAAAATAATCGGACAATTCGATACCGTTAATAGTAGCTTTCTTTATGGCAATGTCGTTTGTAAAGAGTTCTAGCCGATTCACATTTCGTTGCGGAACGATACAAAAATCCAACAACCTCGTATCGCCGATTATCGTATCGCGTAGTTTCTCTAGTGTTGGGCCCGAAATATCCTTGATGGCAGCCTCTGAAACATACGTAAATCCGGAACCGTATTTACTACTGATTGTATTTTTAGACAACTCCTCCGGTACAGCTTTGTTAGCCCCAATATACTGGGCGGTCCAATCAGAAAGTGTCTTGTCATAGGTGGCCCATTTGGCAGTTTGGGTATCCAAGTCCATCACGTACAATAAACTGGTAGGTCTTGCTCGATCCGGCGTAAATCCGGAAGACATGTGAGCGGATACCAAGAAACCAATACACAATAAAAAGCTTAATAGGGCAAGCGACAATTGGTTCTTATAACGTGAAAATACAGGGAGTAGTAAAAAGAAGGTAAGCGTAGTGAAAACGGTCGCGGCCACCATCATTTTTAAGCCCAGCCCAACCGGAAACATTTTAACGAAGGGAGCGAAGATAAGTAGCGCGGGGATTCCAAGGAAAACCAAAAGCAGGGCATTTGGATTTTTTTGGTGAATAAGGATATATAGGGCAACAAGGATGCCGAAAACCGGCACTATAAAGAAGGCTGCTCCTGGTAAGTAATTTGCCGCTAAACCACATACGATGAGCCAAATAAAAATTGGTGCTACCAGTAGATTAGGTGTTTTTACCACCCTAAATTTGTGATAGGCATAAAAACAAACCCCCACCGAGAATAGAGTAAAGGCCAGAATATACGCATGCCCGTTATAGGTAAACCCATGCAGCATATCTGCATAGCTGGGATAGAGCCATTTTAGTATGGTCCAGCTGTAAAAACCTATCAATCCATTTACAGTTAAGGCGATTAATAAGGGAAGGAATCCTTTTAGTATGTCTTTCGCATTCAATACATTTTTTCTAAAACCTACAATGAGGAAGAAAATAAAAAGAAGAACGGCCAAGCCCAACATAGGCCATATCCATACAAAGGGATAGGAAACCATTTTAAAGAAGGGTATGTTAAAATATACGTAGTCGTTTAGACTTTTCATTTGGCTTAGGTCTACTTCGCTAAAATGAGAAAGTAATGGCATGAGGTAACTTCCTTGGTGGGCAAGTGTATTTTTGTCCAGCCGCTCATAGTTATCCCTTACGGTGTGGTAGTCAAAATGATCGTCTATAAAGGCGAAGTTAAAGCCCTCGATATCTGCACCTTCCCTAAAAACGGTAAGATCGGTATCGTTGGGTAGCATTTTATAAATGCTGTAGGCTAAGGAATTGGCGACAGGATAATCCGGACTTGCAGCGATAAACTCTTTAATCAGATTGCCGTTGCCACGGTTAGTTTCCATGAGCATATATCCAGGCCCACCGCTACCTCTAGCTTCAAAATTAAGTACAAGACCCACTTCCTTTGCCCAAGGATGATTCTTTACGAAAAGGTCTGCTCCATTTAGACCTAGTTCCTCTGCATCTGTAATGAGGATAATAATGTCGTTTTTGGGTTGTTTGTTTTGCGCTAAAAACGCTCTTGTTCCTTCCAATATCGTAGCAACGCCGCTACCGGCATCACTAGCGCCAAGGGAGGAATGGGGGCTACTATCATAATGTGTGAGCAACAACAGGGCTTTTCCCTCTTGGGTACCTTTTATTCTGGCGAGAATATTATCTGCCTTACTCAAATTTGCCCAATCTCCAGCGGTATACCCTTGCTGCATCGAGGTTTCAAGCCCTAAGGTGTTCAGTTCAGCAATAATATAGTTTTTTACCTTTTCGTGCCCATCAAAACCGACGCCATGTGGTTCTTTTGAAATCGCCTTTACATGGGTTAAAGCCCTATCTGTAGAGAATTCCGTTTTTAGCAAGTCTTTATCTGGGCTGTATGTGGGTAATTGTGATTTGAAACTCCAGTAAATTGCCAGTAGTATCAGTAGTAATGTTAGTACAGACGTTGTTTTTTTCATTAGGTGTTAGGTTGTGGTCTAAATTATGAAATATTACCGTTTTCTCAGCTTAGATCAAGCTATTTTAAAGCATTCGTTATTTTTTCCTATCTTTAGTAATCAACCTCTAAACAAAAAGACATGGGAATCAAAAGCTTTCAAGGCGTACGCAAGACAGTTAAAAAAGAATTTGATGCTCCCATTTTAGTCGAAGATTATATGACAAGAAAGTTGGTTACTTTTCGACCTGAACAATCTATTTTAGAGGTGATGGAGCAATTTGCTAAAAATCATATATCTGGGGGTCCTGTGTTAGATAGCAATGGTTTTTTAGTAGGTATTATCTCCGAGGCCGATTGTATGAAACAGATATCGGAAAGTCGGTATTTTAATCAGCCTATATTAGATAAAAGTGTAGAACGTTTTATGACCCAAAATGTAGAAACCATTCCGCATGATATTTCCATTTTTGATGCTGCCGGTATTTTTGTGAAGCATGGTAGAAGGCGTTTGCCTGTAATGAAGAATGATGTTTTGGTAGGTCAAATTAGCCGAAAGGATATCGTTGTTGCTGCACTCAAGCTTAGTGGGCATAATTATAAATAAAATCCACGAACACCCAAAGGAGTAATATTTGCCATTAGTGCGGACTTAAGTAAATTCATTTTATTTGAATAATGTTAAGTCGGCTTTTTGCGCAATGCAATTATATCGGTCAAGTGTGTATAAATTACAATAGGAACTACTGTCGCTGGTAATAGAATAAATGGAAAATAATTTATTGCTTTATTCGGCTGTTCAAAACCAAACATTTGAATTGGTAATTCGCTCGATAAAATTCCGTTAGCAAATATGAACAGGACTAAAAGCAATGACAAAACGTTCCAAGCAAGCAACGATTTACGCCCGATTGTCTTTGTAAGCCACAATACCCCAATTATTGGAGCAGATATACCTGCCAAAATATCATAATTTCGACCTTCGAAAGTCATAAGTTCAGGTAACATATTATATGTAAATAGATAATACAGAACGATTTCTACCGGAATTCTTATGGTGTGTAAAAATGTGCTTAGTTTTGTATTTCTATGCAGTGTAATCCAATTCTTTGGGTTTTTAGTTAAGCCAAAGATTATTAGGGTGAGTACAGGAATCAATACAAGTAAAAACCTAGGTGGGATTAACTCAGTTTTTTCATAAAATCCGTTTAGCGCCAAGATTGACTGTAATAAACTCCAAAATAATATGAACAGCGTTAATTTTGTAGCTTTTCCATTCGCAAAATGGAATAAACTTATAGTTACAGCTACGGTAAATATGAACACCCAATTAATCCAACTCGGCAAATCCGCTATCATAATATATAGTTTACTCCCGTTTCACAATCATATAATAATCGTTATCCAAGGGTAGGTAGCCCAAATCATACACAAAATAATAGGTAGTTCCCTTTTTTGTTGTGTAGAGGTTAGTAATAAAGTCAAAATCAAAGCCTTTATCCAACAGTCGGGTACGTGTGGTTTTAGTCTTTCCATCGTTTAGTTTAAAACTATCCAAGACACGATAGTTTTTACGCAGCCGATTGTTGATGTTGCGCATGAGATTTTTACTGTCCTTGTTTACCCTGTTATTATACGCATTGCGGCAGTAATCGTTGCAGAATTTCTTATCTACTCTGCCCATGATGGTCGTATCGCATTCCAGACACTTTCGCTTTTCCACTTAGTTTCTTTTGTAATTGAACTTCACTTCTTCTGCGGAGTCATCCTCATTTTCAATGAGTCCGTAGATGTTTATCTCTTGATCGCTGATACGTTCAAAGGTAAATCCTTCAAAGTACATTCTGTTTTCTTCGGCTTTTATAAATTTAAAGGTTTGTACCTCGTCTTTTGCTTCCCATCCTTTTAGGTCTGGGCCAAAATGCTTGAGTTCAAACACTAAAGAACTCTCCAATTCCCGAATGTGGCCTATTTCGTAAAAGACGATTTCGTTCTCTACGATTAATCTAAAAACGAACATCATGGAAGCTGCTGCGGGCGGACTCCAAATTTCTTCGGTGCTACCTCCAAAAGCTTCGCCTTTCCACTGTCCGGTCATCCATTCTATCTGAGAAATAGTGGCAGGTGGGGGCGTTTCTCCTTCTGCTAAGGACATCGTGTTTTGAGCCGTTAGCCCTGTGAAAGATACCAGAAAAAGGACGATAAAATACTTCATAGTAACTATTTGTATGCCTTAAGATACAAATTATGCAAGTATTTAAAGGACAAAACTATTGTTGGTAAAATTCAATAGGCAAATCATCGGGGTCCGCTATGAAAGTAAATTTCTTATTGGTTAATTCATCTACACGAATGGGTTCTAC
This sequence comes from uncultured Maribacter sp., assembly GCA_964569345.1. Lineage (GTDB taxonomy): Bacteria > Bacteroidota > Bacteroidia > Flavobacteriales > Flavobacteriaceae > Maribacter. Next base: position 14,130 of record CAZMUV010000014.1, read on the forward strand.
AGCAATTGCATTTTTTTTGCAATGTACAACTATGCTATTCAAGTCGTCAACCCCGAAGGCAAGATGTCTTAAACCGCAACCTTCTGGCCTAGTTGTTCTTTTAGGTGGATTTGGAAATGAGAAAAGTTCGATTACATAGGTGCCATTTAAAGATAAGTCCAATTTGTATGACTTACGTTCTTCCCTGTAGGTTTCATTTATGATTTGCAAACCTAAAAATTGGGTATAAAATTTTTTAGAGGTAGCATAATCTGAGCAGATTATAGCAATATGATGAATGTTTTGCAGCATTAGGGACTTATGTTTAGTTTGTATTTACGCAGCAGACCAGGTAATCCTTGCGTAGAGAATTTCGCATTTAGGAGCGTATTAGTTTCAGGGTCAATACTAAAATTAAATGCTGTGCTAAAATCAGCCTTGCTGAGGTTGGTATTCGAAAAGATGGCTTTATCCAGATTACAAGTATCAAAAACAGCTAGGGGTAGTTTACTATTTGTAAAATCTACCCCAATAAGTTTGCAGTCCGTAAATTTTTGGTTTTTGAGTTCTAGTCTGGTAAACGAACTCATATTTAAACGACAATCGAGAAAGGTAAAATCCATCAAGAATGTATTACAGGTTTCAAACTTTAGACCCAGCATCTTGCTGTGCTGGAAGCTAACCTCTTTAAAGGTCGTGTTGGCGACGTTTGCATTACTCAAATTACAGTCCGTAAACGTACATTCCATAAAGTTTTGTCCGTCTAGATATCCATCGGAAAAATTACATGTATCAAAAATACACTGCTCGTATTCCGCTCTAGGGAGCCGTTTTACAGTAAAATCAATCCCTTTATAGGTTTTGTCGCTTATAAAATCGGTCATTAGCGTGCGTATTACTTCTCATCAAGGATAATTGCTGGGATATCTAATTCTTTGTATAAACTGTTAAACGCACTCATTTCTTGGTTTACGATGAGGTCATGTTCCCGTTTGTATCCTTGCCATTGGGCCAAAAGGTCTTCTAGCCTTTCTTTTGCTCCCGCTGTAACCTTTGGTTCTACAGCGGCTACATATCCACGTAAATGAAGTAATTGCGCATTCAGTTTATTAGGGAAATTAATAACATCCTGAAAGGTTTTTTGCTTAGGCTGAATCAGGTTTTCTTCCCATGAGGTAATCCGCTCCTTTAGGGAATCTCCTTTTTTTAATAACGCGGAAGCCGCTTCATTATCCTTTAAAAGTTTTCCATACTGCTCCAATTGTGATTTTGCAGAGCGCATCGCGTTTACAGCGATATGTATTTCACGTACCGATGCTTCAATACTATTCAGTACCATTTGTTGCTCGGTATAGTCGGCCATACTGCCTTTTACTTTTGGGTTAGGCAATATAGTGACAGTGGTTTCAGAACTATGTTCCTCAGTATTCAATCTTAGGGTGTATTTTCCAGGACCTACAGTGCTGCCATCATGTCCGCCAAAAATAAATACCTTATTTATACTGGGTAAATCATCCTTACTAAAATCCCAAGTAAACCTATTGTAGCCTTTTTTGGAAGGAAGAACTTCTGGTTTCGATGGACCGCCAGCCCAAGAGGCAAACTTTTTTGGTTTTTGATTACTAATGGTACGAATGACTTTGTCGTTATGCAGCACCTCCAAAGTAAGTTTTGTAGAGTCCAGTTTACTATCGAGGTAATAATCGAAAGTAACACCGCTTTTAGGATTTTGACCTAGCCCCGGAACAGGTTTGTCGGAACTGCCGCCAAAATATAAATACGTGTCTTTAGGTTGAAAAATAGTCACAGATTGTTGTTTGGTCGATGCAATATTTTGTATGGCTGCTACATCATCCAAAATCCAAAACGCACGACCCGATGTCGCGATGATCAAATCATTATCCTGTATGGTAATATCGTTAATGGGAACTACAGGTAAATTCAGTTGAAGTGGTTGCCAATTTAATCCATCGTTCAATGAAATAAACAGGCCTGTTTCGGTACCCGCATATAGTAATCCTTTTTGCTTACGGTCCTCACGGACGACTCTTGTAAACGTATGCGCTCCAGTAATCCCATTAGTAATCTTCGTCCAAGTTGTCCCATAGTCCGATGTTTTAAAAATATACGAGCCTAAATCCATAGATTTATAACGCATGATAGCTATATAGGCTGTTGCCGCATCATGTGGTGATACTTCAATGCTATTGATAATACCATCTTTGATACCTTCTGGAGTAACATTTACCCAGTTCTGACCACCATCTTGGGTGATGTGTAACAGTCCGTCGTCACTGCCTGCCCAGAGTACGCCTTGCTCGTGTTGGGATTCTGTTAGATAGGTAATCGTATTGTAGTTTTCCCCTCCAGCAGCTTCGTTCGTAAAGGGTCCGCCGCCGGGACCATGCTTGTCTTTTTCGTTTCGGGTCAAATCTGGACTAATACTTGTCCAACTCTGGCCTTCATCAGTAGATTTGAATACCACGTTTCCACCATGGTAAATCGTATTCCGGTCATGTGGCGAAGTAATGATGGGTGCATTCCAGTTGTACCGATATCTAGAATCCTTTGGGGCTATGCTAAGGCCCAGTTCTGGATATTGCTTAATGGATTTAGATTCTTTTGTAGCAGCATCCCATTTGTCAATATTACCTTGGTAGGTTCCACCATAAATGATGGTCGGATTATCTGGGTCAAAGGCCAAAAAGGCACTTTCTCCGCCAGCAGTGGCGTCCCAGTCTTTCCATCCAATTCCTCTTCCGTTGGTTCGGGAAGCAATGGCAACAGTTGAATTGTCTTGCTGACCACCGTAGACATTATAAGGCACTAGATTATCTGTAATGACACGGTAAAATTGCGCGGTATTCTGATTTTCTTGCGTACTCCAGCTAGCACCGCCGTTATTTGAAACGTTAGAGCCCCCATCGTTAGAGTTTATCATTTTCTGGTTGTCATACGGGTGTATCCACAAATGGTGGTTGTCTCCGTGAGGTACAGCAAGTGGGGTAAAGCTTTTTCCACCGTCAATAGATTTGGTCACAGGGGCGTTTAGCACATAGACTATATTTTCATTTTGGGTATCTGCAAAAATCTCCATGTAGTACCAAGAGCGGGTAATATTGATTCGGTCTTTATTTACCTGTGTCCATTTTTTTCCAGCATCATCGGAACGGTATACACCTCCTTTTTCGCCATCTGCTTCAACAACCGCAAAAACACGTTCAGGATTGGCCCTTGAGACTGATATTCCAGCTTTTCCCATTTCTTTGGGCAAACCTTCCTTTAACTGTTCCCAAGTAGTACCACCATCTGTAGATTTGTGAATGCCTGAAGTTGGTCCACCAGATTCCATTATCCAAGGATACCTGCGGTGTTGCCACATAGCTGCATATAAAATCAAAGGGTTTTTCATATCCATGGTTAGGTCCGATGCTCCTGTGTTACTATCTACAAATAGCACATTTTCCCATGTGACTCCACCGTCCATAGAACGATAGATACCGCGTTGTGCATTAGGACCATACTGCGCTCCTTGGGCAGCGATAAATATGATATCTGGATTTGTTGGATGTATAATAACGTCCGAAATATGTCTGGTTTCGTCTAGGCCTATGTGTTTCCAAGTTTTTCCTGCATCTGTAGATTTATATACACCGTCTCCCATCGAGGTCATTACGCCACGTGCTGCATGCTCTCCCATTCCTGCAATGACAATATTGGGATTGCTTTCGGATACGGCAATGGAACCTACCGTGGCTGTTTTAAAAAAGCCGTCCGATACATTTTTCCAAGTGATGCCATCATCAGTCGTTTTCCATACCCCACCACCAACAGTACCGCTGTAATACGTCATAGGTTGGCCGACTACTCCTGAAGAGGCAACACTTCTACCTCCTCTAAACGGACCAATGTTTCGCCATTTGAGTCCGCTGAAAAGGGAATCTTCTACTTTTACAACGGGTGTAGAAGTTTTGTTTTTACGACGTTGAGATTGCGCGGTCATGGGTAAAATGAACAATGCGATAAGGAGTAGTTTTGCTATTTTCATTGGTTATTAAGTTTGTTGGTTGTGGTTAGTGCAAGCCCTTTTTTTAGCCGCGAAGCTTCTGGGGAAGCAAACTGTGGAACCTGTCTAGATATTCATTAATAGTTTGCGATGTCGAATTAATTATTATGATATAGTGCTCTTTTTATTAATGATGCTTACAAAGAAAAAGTTTAGTCTTCTAAACCTCCCTTGCGCTCAGGGCTTCTTGGCGTAGGCCAAACAAGGGGCTCACCAGTTCTGCGACTTTTTCCAATCAACGTAGCTTTTTCACGCGATGTTTTTTCAGGATCTTCGGAGGCCATATAGGCCATAATTGCTGTAAGAATGGCATTGCTGCGCACATCGTCAAAGACAATTTTATCATAGGTGTCTAAGTTGGTATGCCAAGTGTAGTTCCAATAACTCCAGCTCAGTGAGCTAAGGGAAAACGCAGGAGCACCTGCGGCTACAAAAGAAGCATAATCGGAACCACCGCCAGCAGGGCTGCCCGGAAAGGTCGTTTCAATATGTTTTGTTATGTCTTCCGGAACAGGTTCCAACCATTTACCAAGGTAATCATAGGCATGTAAAAAGCCTTGTCCCGAAAGTCGAACAACACGTCCCGTTCCGTTATCCTGATTAAAAACTGCCTGTACACCGTCAACAATTTTAGGATTGTCTTCTACAAAGGCTCTAGAACCATTTAGACCTTGTTCCTCGCTTCCCCAATGCCCAATAAGTATGGTTCGTTTTGGATTTGGATATACTTTTTTGAGGATACGCGCGGCTTCCATCATTGTAATTGTTCCTGTTCCATTATCGGTTGCGCCGGTTGCTCCGTCCCAAGAATCAAAATGGGCAGAGAGGATTACATACTCATCTGGGAACTCTGTTCCCTGTATTGTAGCAATGGTATTGAACGTTGGTACTTCGCCCAACTCCTTTGATTCTGCTACGATTTTAATTTGTGGTTGCACTCCGCTTTCTACCATTCTGTAAAGCATTCCATAATCTTCTAAGGACAGGTCTACCACTGGAACTTTATCGGTACCAGCGCTAAATATTTTATTAGCACCAAATCCATTAGACCATCGTGACTGCGCTATACCTACTGCGCCTGCCTGTTCCAAGGCTTTGTTTAATGTTCTACTGGAATACCCAGTATTGTTCATATTTTCACGCCACGCTTTTTCTTGAGCATCTCGTTCTGTTTTCATTTTTTCAAACGATTCCTCGGTTGCAAATTCTTCCCAGTTGTAATCTGGCCTTCCCGTAGGTTGTAGCATGCTTACCATGACAATTTTGCCCTTTACATTGGGCAACCAATTAACAAAGGCCAAGGAGTCGGAAATTATAGGAAGGGTAATCAAAGAAGCAGTAACCCCTTTTTTACTAGTACTTGGATTCCAAGCCAACTGAGTAGCATGCAAGGATGCGATACGCGGTGAAACCATATCTACATGGGTAATACCGCGTTCCCAACCGCGCCATTTCCCCCATTCTTGGTTTTCGGCAGCGATACCCCAGCTTGCATATTCTTTAACTGCCCAATCATGTGCTGTTTTCATTTGTGGTGTACCTACCAATCTTGGTCCGTTTACGTCCATTAACTCGTGGGCCAGTCGTTCTAATTGTGAATTTTCGTTTGCCTCTTTTGTTATAGCTCCCACCACATCGGAAATTTCTAATGTAGTCTGTGACCATGATATGGTGCTAATAAATAACAATGCAAGCAGTACAGGAATAACTATTTTTTTCATTTTCGAGTGTTCTTAGGTTAAACGAATTAACTAATATAATGATAAAGGCGGAAATAAATAGCTTTATTAGTTCTTAGGATTTCGAGCCCTTTTAAGAATGGTCTGTAACTCGTTTCTATCAAAGTACTTTCCGTTCTTGATTACTGCATGGATAGTCTTCGTGTTTTCAATATTTTCAATGGGGTTGGCATCAAGTAAAACCATATCGGCCCACATGCCCTCTTGAATAAGCCCTAGCTCATTCTCTAAATTAAAATATTTAGCAGGGTTTATTGTTGCAGTTTTAATCGCTTCTAAGGGGGTGAGTCCAGCTTTAACCAACATCGCTAGCTCCTCATGTAGACTTTGACCTGGAGTAAGCAAAGCGATCGGGGAGTCGGTGCCAGCCATAATTTCGATTTCAGCATTATGTACTTTGTTTACCATATTTATGAACCACTCTGAATATTGAATTCGAAAGGGAGTAACAGGTGTTTTATTTAGAGTTTCTGCACTTTCTTTCCATTTTTGTTCTATGGATTCTGGTAAAAACGCAATACTTTCTTGCCAATCTTCATTTTCGAAATGACGGTTGGTTAGAAATGCACTTAAGGCAAGAGTTGGAATTTGCCAAGTTTCGTTCTTAGCTAAAACTTTTAAAATCTCATTCGCTTTGTTGTCATCATAATTCTTCACCGCGACCTCACGTTGCAGATCATGAATTTTACTTCTTAAAGCACCTCCAGCACTATCTTTTTCCTCTTTTAAAAGTAGTAGTCGTTGCTGCCAAAGTTCATCAGCATTAGAGGCACATGACAATTCTAAATTACGTAGATGTTCCATACTGCTCAAACCTGCATTCGAAGCACTAACGACATCCATACTAAGGGGAACATGTCCCGTTATCTTGAGGCCTTTCTCTTTTGCTATTTTTGTGATTTGAGTGAACTGTTCGGGAGAAAGCATTTCGTAGGCTTTCAGTAAATCAACCCCTAAACTATCTAATTCATTTAGTTTTTTTGTAATTGCATCTTCCGTAGCTAATCCTACAGAGAGTGGTGGATGACCAGGGTCACTACCATCATATACGTTAGGTAAGCCGTCTAGTAGCGGACCTGCAATCATTACTCGTGGTGCATTTTTAGGATCTGCCAAAGCTTTGTCTTTCCAGCTTTTTACAAAGTTGATTTCTCCGCCGGTATCACGAACACTTGTGATGCCATACCCTAAAAATAAATCGAACATACTGGGTGCTAATTCTTCCATGTAGGCGAAATGAATATGCGCATCCCAAAGACCTGGCATTAGGTATTTACCCGTACCGTCAATGATTTTATTTTTAGGGGATAGTTGTAGCTCATTCGAAGACACTACTTTCAATATTTTCTCCCCTTGAACGATAACGGTTTGGTTTGCAATCAAGCCGTTTTTAGGATGTATTACAGTTACATTTTGAATGCAGGTAGCATCTACATATACTTCTCCACTAGGCCGACAAGAGATACCTAATAAGAAAAGTAAACAGGAAAGGATTTTGAAAGTGTTTGTCATGTATGTTCTTTTTAAGAATCTTTAAGTGAAATACGTTTTCTTATAGTTTATATCACTTTAAGGATAAATTATCAGTAATCTCATCAGGAATTTTAAGATGAGATTTTAATTTATGTTTTTCCATAGCAGCAAGATGTTCCTCATTAAATAAAGATGAATCCCCATCATATTTTACGCGCCAAATTTTACCTTTATTGGACTCCGAAATGTAAAGGGAACCATCAGGTCCCTCTGCCAAACCAACAGGTCTAAATTTAGCATCTTTCATTAATCTAACCGTTTCTACACCAGTAAAGCCATCAGCAAAAACTTCCCAAGTACCATTTGGCTTACCGTCTTCAAAAGGTAAGAACCCAACAATGTATCCCGCCTGAGGGTATGGAGCTCTGTTGGTAGATCCATGAAATGCAACAAAGGCACCTTTCTTATATCGTGCAGGAAATTGATTGCCGCGGTAAAACAACAAATCGTTAGGTGCCCAATGTGCAGGTAGTCCCATTAGTGGAGCCTTAAAATTTTTAGCTTCTTTTTCCCCATCCCCACCGTATTCAGGAGCATACATTTTCTTTTTCTTAAAATGATCATAGTAGGTGTACGGCCAACCAAAATCATCTCCCTTTTTAAGCTGCATAAATTCTTCTGCAGGTAAAACCGCTTGATGCCATTCGCTAAAGTGGTGTGGCGCATGATTGTTCAGGTAGTCTCTACCATGTTGTAGGCCATAAAGGCTATTGTCATCATCATTCCATGATATTGCGACCATACTTCGTACACCGGTAGCATAGAGTTCACCATCTTTCTGAAATTGCCCTTGTTTACTTTCACTGAATTTCCAAATACTACCTAGTTCTTCTCTAAGGGGGCAAGGTTCTAAACCTTGCACATTGCCAGCCTGTGATTCTAAATCTTCACATGCGTTAGTTGGCGCACTAAAGGTGACATACATATTGCCTTTTTTGTCAAAAGCCAAAGATTTGGCATTATGCCATCTTTTCGGGTAATTATCTGTCAATAAAGTTTCAGGAGAACCCTCGGGCACTAATTTACCTGCAGTTAGTTTCTGTCTATAAATGACTTGTTCAGAACTAAAATAAATATAGTTGTTACGAATTCGCATTTCGGTCGCAAATCTACCATCGTTCGGATAATCACCCCATTTTTGGAATATATCGGCACGGCCATCGCCAGTGGTATCGCGCAATGCCATATTGCCATTTCTACCTGTTTCCGTTTTCAATTTTATGTAAATATCACCATTACTATTTACTGCCAAATGACGCGCTGGCCCCACAGAATCTGCAACTACAATAGCACTAAAGCCTTCTGGAAAAAAAAGACCCCCATTGGGTTCACTAACGATTTTACGCTCCGATTTAACTTCGTTAAGCTGTTGTTGTTTTGGGGCATCTATTTTTGATTTGTTTTTATTTTTTTTGCAGCCCGTTAGAAGAAGCCCAAAAAGACTTAAAACACAGAAACCTTTTGCAATCCATAAGGTTTTGAAATTCATATATAATCAGATTTAGTAGTATTTGGCTATAATTTTGTATCCAAATTTAAAATGGTTTGCAATAACACGTTGGCGCCGTTCGCCATGTCTTTGGCCGACGTAAATTCTTTGGGAGAGTGACTTATTCCTCCTTTACTTGGTACGAATATCATTCCGGTAGGAGCAATCAAGGCCATATCTTGAGCATCATGACCTGCGCCACTGGGCAGTCTTTTAGTGCTTAGACTCAATTTTTCTGCGGATGTTTTAATAACACTTTGAATAGAAGACGTCATGATAGCTGGGTTAGCCGTAGTATCTAAGGCACGAAATTCAATTTGTACATTAGAATCCTTAGCGATTTCGTTGGCTCTGGTTTTGATGGCGTCGTAAACGTTGTCAATCACTACCAATGATAGGTCTCTAATCTCTAGACTGGTTACCACCTTGCCGGGAATTACATTTGGTGCGCCTGGTTCTGCTTTAATTTTACCAACTGTTCCTACTTGCGCACCTTCAAAACTAGTAGTGACCTCATTTACGGCAACTATAAATTTTGCTGCTGCTAACAAAGCATCTTGTCTTGCGTTCATTGGAGTGGTGCCTGCATGGTTGGCAAAACCGGTAAATTCAACCTCCCACCATTTGAGTCCGACTATACCTTCTACGATTCCGATATCGATATTTTCTTTTTCTAAGGTTCCACCCTGTTCAATATGGAGTTCCAAGAAAGCTGCGATTTCATCTTTTTTACGTGCTACCTCTGCGATTCGCGTAGTATCCCCACCGAGTCGCATAATTCCTTCCGCCATAGAGTAACCGGAAGAATTCACAATGGGGAATGCCTCTTTTCCTAAATGTCCTGCTATGGCCCTGCTTCCCATAACACCCCCTTCCTCATTGGAGAAAATTATAATTTCTAAAGGATGATTGGTTTTTATCTTGTTTTCGTTGAGTACTTCAAGTACTTCCAATGATGCCATAGAGCCTACGCAACCATCGTAGTTCCCTCCGTTAGGCACGCGGTCTATATGTGAACCAAATGAAATAGGTTTTAAGGACGGTTTTTTTCCCTCGCGTCTACCAATAACATTTCCGGCAAAATCGATATGGACTTTTAAGTCAAGTTCTTTTAAGATGTTTATTACCCATTGTTGTGCCGCTACATCCGCATCGCTAAAAGCAACGCGTTCTGTTTCTCCGCTTTCTAGAATTCCAAATTTAGCAAGTTCCATGATTCGGTTTTCGAGTCGGTCTTGATTTACGGTAACTTGAGCAAAAGTCAACCACGTGAAGAAATAAATTAAGGAACTGAAAATAGCTTTAAGTTTCATAGTATTTGTTTAGATAAGCTCCAAGTCTGCCTGATTAAAAATACAGTTTTTAGTTGGGGTGTTATTTGTTAGAAGCGCAATGGTGTTTTCTACCGTCATAGTGCACATTTTGGTGTAGGTTGTGCTAGTGAGACTACCTACATGTGGGGTAATATAGGTGTTTGGATGTTTTGTGATGGTATCGTTTAAGTCTGGTGGTTCTATTGCTAGTACATCTGCTGCGAAACCACCGATTTTATTATTTTCTAATGCGATTGTCAAGGCTTTTTGGTCGATGATGCCTCCTCTGGCGGTATTTATGAGCTGGGTAGTGGGTTTCATTAGTTCGATTGCTTCCCTGTCTATCAGTTTTTCTGTTTGCGGAGTTAAAGGAAGATGTAGACTTATGCAGTCGGCCGATTTTAAAACCGTTTCAAAGGATTCAAACGTATAGGGCACATCTTCTTTTTGAGCACTCCAGTAGATGACTTTCATACCCATGGCATCTGCAATTCGGCCCACTTTTTTTCCAATATTTCCCATGCCTAAAATCCCAAGGGTTTTTCCATGGATTTCATCACCGGTATAACTAGCGCGCTCCTGCCATCGGCCTTCTTTTACCATGGTGATGGCATTGTATAGGTTCCGTTGTAAGATTAAAAGCAAGGAAATGGTGTGTTCGGCTATGGTATTGGCATTGGAATTGGGAGCGTTGACTACTTTAATTCCTCTTTTTGTGGCTTCGGACACATCAATATTATCGAGTCCGACACCGCAACGGGCAATAATTTTAAGGTCTGGTAGCTGCTCCATCAATTGCACCCTTACCTGACCTTTACCACGGGTTATTATAGCATCTATTTGATAGCTTTTTATTGCTTCTTTCAATGTAGATTCGTCAAAACCAGTTAGGATAGTTACACCTTTCGTTTCTTCAAGAATTTGCATTGCCTCATTGGCTACCGTTTCCAGTAATAGAATTGTATGCCCCATTTATTTCTTGTGATATAAAGTTGCATCCTTGGTTTTATATCCCCTGAAATCATTTCTTCCTGATACGTAAATACCCTCTTTAAATAATTCGTCCTCAAATATTTTTTGGTCGATTTTGGCGTCGGGCGCACAGGAAATCTCGATAAGATTACCAGAGGGATCTCTGACGAACATTTGAATAGGACCATCAGGTAATTGACGCACACGCCCCCAAGGTTTGATATCGATAATACCGAGTTCTTTCATCCGATAGAAAATCGTGTTTATATCATCTACTTCTACACAAATATGTCCCCGGAAGGAGTAGGCATCCTCCCATTCGGTGAGGTGCAATTGTTGTTCTTCGTTGAACTTAAAGAAGGCTGTGGGATAATCAAAAAGAAAAGCAGGGATAGGTTCTAATCCTAACTCATGTTCGTAAAATTTACAAGCTTCCTCTAGGTTGCTCACAACTAAAGCGACGTGATTTATTTGAATTGCTTTTGCCATTGGTTATCGTTTAAATTCGTTTACAAAATCCCAGTTTGGGGTCAATCCCAAGCCAGGTCTATCAGGTTCGGGGAGCATACCGTTTTCGTCTACGGCTATGTGTTCTTCCACTAAATCGTACATCATAGGATTACCGCCCAAGGAAAACTCGATCACATTGGCCGATGGCGATGCAAAGGCAACCGAAACACCAGCAATAAAGGAAAAGGCCGATCCCCAGCAATGGGGCGCCAATTCGAGCTGATACGCATGTGCCAATTGCGCAACGCGCATGGATTCGGTTATTCCGCCAATGATGGCACAATCGGGTTGTAGCACATCCAAGGCGCGTTCTGCAATAAGGTCGCGCACATCAAAAGCGGTATACTCACTTTCGCCTGCAGCAATTGGAATATGGGTACTGGCGCGTACTTCCGCCGTGCCTATTTTATTATCCGGACTAATGGGTTCTTCAAACCAATATAGGTTGTAATCGGCCACGCCCCTGCAAAATTGTTTCGCCTCTGGAACGCTAAACGTACCATGGGCATCAGTCATTAATTTTATATTGTTAGGAAGTGCTTCTCGTGCCGCTTTTACGCGATCGATACTCGCTTGAACGGTTTCGTCCATAATCCCTACACGCATTTTTACTCCCGAAAATCCTTTATTAGTATAGGAGAGGAGCTGTTCGCCAATAGCATCTACCTTGGCCCAACCGCCACTGGCGTAGGCAGGCATTTTATCCCTGCAACTACCACCCAAAAGTTCTACCACAGGCACTCCCAAGGCTTTTCCTTTTAAGTCCCAAAGGGCTGTATCTATTCCACTCATGGCCGATACGGTTAATCCACGCCTTCCTAAAATAGGAAATTTTCTTCCTCTGGAGAGTGCATAGTGGTCTCGGGTACCATTATATATATGTTCCCAAATTCTCGAAATGTGGCGTGCATCTTTACCGAGCAATATCGGTTTAATTTCGTTTTCTATGCAGCTAACGATACTTGCGCAGGAGCCGGAGGAACCTACGGCGGCCTTCGCCTCTCCAAAACCTTGAAGACCAGAATCGGTTGTAACGACCACTAGGGTCATATCAAAATTCGTCAATAGCCCGTAATCGGAAAAATGTTGTTTTTCTTTGGGAATGGGGCATCGCAGCCAAAAAGCTTCTACATTGGTTATTTTCATTATGTTTTGAATCTTATTTCTCTTATCCTACAAAAACGGCTTCAGTGTATTTATCGATTTTTTAGTTAGCATGGAATAGAACTCTTCTGTAACTGCAGAGCTGCCATGGTCTTGTAAAAATTTGAGTTGCTCATCACTTAATCCTACGGGAGCTGTATCAATTGAATTGGGATACGGATTTGCAGGGGTGCGATCCATTGGCGGACAAAACTCAACCGATAGAACTTGATTATAGTTTATTTCTTTTAGTGTTTCCATAATACGTTTCCAATCTAGGTGTCCCATGCCTGGTGCCATCCGATTGTTATCTGCCACATGGAAGTTGACAAGACGGCTCCCTACTTTTTTCATAGTAGCGAACATATCTTCTTCCTCAAGATTCATATGAAAGGTATCCAGACAAACGCCGCAGTTAGGTCCTACAGCCTCTGCTAGTGACAGGGCTTGTTCTCCACGGTTAATGAAATAGGTCTCAAACCTATTGATGGGTTCAATACCAATTTTGAGTCCGTTCGCTTCCGTATATTCATAGACTTCTTTAATGCCTTCCACAGCCCAATCCCATTCGGCTTCGGGTCGTGCATCTGGAACAATTTTTCCTACAGTGGCTGGAACTAGGGAAATAACGCTACCACCCAATTCCTTTACCATTTTAGCGACATCTAGCACGTATTGTACTGATGTTTTACGTTGTGTAGCATCCCTTGCGAGCATATTACGCTCCTCGAGCATCAGGGTCACGGAACCCCAACATTGGAGTTGGTATTTATCCAATAGCGCTTTGACTTCTTTGGTATCGTAGTTTTCCGGAGTACCCTGAATCTCTAAATGGGTGTATCCCATGTCCGCAATACGGGCCATGGTACTTTCCAAAGATTCGGCGCGCATCCAATTATGTATCGCTAATTTCATTCGATTTCCGTTTTCTAAGTGGTATCTATTTATTTTTAGGGACAAGACACCTTATTAAGTTTTTACTAAAATAGTAAAAACCATTAGATATGCCGTTTATCTAATACGTGTACTTTATACTCCACGTAGGAGGGTATTTTCGCTATCTTAGTAATTGAGGCATGAATAATAGAAAATAATAGTGAAATGATAGAGATAGCATCAAGTGCAATTTTAATAGGACTCTCCTTAGTGATTATCTGGTTATATAGAGCATATAAAAGCAAGAAAACCAAAGAAGAAGTAGAAGGCTTTTGAAAGTGCAAACAGATTTCTCTAAAAAATTACGTTTTAGTAATTTGACAAACTACCTCCTAACCTTGTCCCACTTTGTATATAGATACCCATTATAAGGTTTTAAATAGAAAAAGAATTGAAATATTTCATAAATCAATTCTTTTTAAGTAACTCTAAATCAATATATAAAACATTTACAAATGACAACAAACGATTACAAACGAAAGTAAGTATTTTGTAACCGAATCTTTTTAGGGTGTGCTTCTATGTTTGCAGTGTCGAGTCAGTGAGGCTTGATTTTAAAACAATTTAATATTAAAATATACTATTATGAACGCACTTAAAAACAGAGTACAATTGATTGGAAACTTGGGTCAGGATCCAGAAATCGTAACCTTAGATGGCGGCGCCAAATTGGCTAAATTTTCCATAGCTACCACAGACAGTTACAAGAATGCGAAAGGAGAAAAAGTAGAGGACACGCAATGGCATAATATCGTTGCTTGGGGTAAAACGGCTGACATCGTAGAAAATTATTTGACCAAAGGAAAGCAAGTTGCCATTGATGGTAAATTGACCCATCGCACTTATGAAACCAAGGAAGGTGAAAAGCGTTATTTTACAGAAGTACGCTGCAATGAATTACTGATGTTGGGGAAATAGATGGTATAGTTATAATCCTTCCGCTGCGTTCTGAATAACATTTTTGAAAAGGTTGTTCCGAGGGCAGATGAGGGTTTGTTTTTTTAGTATAGATTGTTTCGCTACGCTCACAATGACACTAAACAATCCTTATTTTTACACCCATGATAACGACTGTAGAAGAAACATTACTGCCTTTACTTAAAACCCATTTTGGTTACGACTCTTTTAAGCCCAACCAGTTAGCGGTTATTGAAGACGTACTGGCTAAAAAGGACGTGTTGACTATCATGCCCACAGGTGGTGGGAAATCGTTATGTTATCAGTTGTCAGCCTTGGCTTTAGAAGGTACCGCTATTGTCATATCACCTTTGATTGCCTTAATGAAAGATCAAGTAGATGTGCTCAAGGCCAACGGAATTGCAGCTGCGTATTATAATAGTTCGCAATCCCAAGAGGAACAACAGGCCATATTTTCAAGCTTAAAACAAGGGGAGCTTAAACTCTTTTATGTGGCACCAGAAAGTTTGGGTGGTTTCCATACCGTGTTTGAGGATATTAATATCAGTCTTTTTGCAATAGACGAAGCCCATTGTATTTCTTCGTGGGGACACGATTTTAGACCGGCTTACACACAATTAGGCAATCTAAAGGAGCGTTTTCCGAAAGTTCCAATTATTGCCCTGACTGCAACCGCAGACGGAAGTACCCAAGAGGACATTGCGGACCAGCTGAAAATCACTGACGGAACCCGTCATTTGGCTTCTTTTAACCGGCCCAATCTGTTTTTAGAGGTGCGACCCGCACAAAACCGCATCAAACATATTTTAGAATTTTTGGAAGAACGACCTAATGAGAGTGGAATCATTTACTGCCTAAGTCGAAAAAGCACGGAAAAACTAGCGGAAAAATTACAATCTGCCGGATATGCGGCAAAGGCCTACCATGCGGGTCTAGCTCCACAAGAGCGTACAAAAGTACAAGAAGAATTCATTACGGATAAGGTGCCAATTATCGCTGCTACCATCGCTTTTGGTATGGGAATCGATAAGAGTAATGTCCGTTGGGTCATTCACTATAATCTACCCAAGAATGTGGAAGGCTATTACCAGGAAATTGGACGTGGTGGTAGGGACGGTTTACCAGCCAATGCCTTACTTTTTTATAGTTTTGGAGATGTGGCACAGTTGCGCCGTTTTATATCCGAAAGTGAGAATGCGGACGTGGAATATGCCAAACTGGAACGTATGCAGCAATTTGCCGAAGCATTGAGTTGTAGACGTATTGCACTACTCAACTATTTTGGCGAGCACGTAACCGAGGGTTGCGGTAATTGCGATATCTGTCAACGGCCACCAGCCTATTTTGATGGTACTGTCCTTGCTCAGAAAATCTGTTCAGGGGTAGCACGGTTAAAGGAAAGGGAACCCATGGGTACGGTTATAGATGTGTTACGTGGTGCGAAAAATGCACAAGTTTTCGATAAAGGCTATCAGCATGTAAAAACCTACGGAGCCATTAAAGATATTTCATGGTTAGATGTGCAACAGTACGTCATACAACTGCTTAACCAAGGGGTGCTGAGTATTAATTTTAGGGAGGGTGCCCGTTTGGGACTTACGCCTTTGGCGAAGGAAGTACTGTTCTCCAAAAAATCGATACAATTGGCGATTTTGGAAAAAGTAGTAGATCTCAAAAAAACGGAACGTAAAACAAGAGCAAGTATAACGGGACTTTTTGAGAAGCTAAGAGTATTGCGGCAACAGCTGGCTACCGAGCAAAACGTACCCGCTTATGTTATTTTTGGTGATGCTAGCTTAAAGGATATGGAAGCCAAACTACCTCAAAATGAGACAGAGTTCATGAATATTACAGGGGTAGGACAGGCGAAATTAGAAAAATATGCGGAGGTTTTCCTAAAGGAGATTATTGCATACAAACCTGCTAAAAAAAAATCTAAGATACCTACGCATCAGCAATCTTATACCTTATTTCAAGAAGGATGTACCGTACAGGAAATAGCCGAGAAAAGAGTGCTTTCAGAAAATACAATTTATAGTCATTTGATGAAAATACATGCTGATGGAACAGAACTGGACCTACAGCAATTTATGAGCAAAGCAGAACAGGAAACCATAGCCAAAGCTAAGGAAGCACTTCATCATGCAGAAGGTTTGCGGGAATACTTTGATTATTTTGAGGAGAAAGTCCCGTATTGGAAGATTAAGTTGGGATTGTATTTGTTGGAGGAATAGAAAAAGATGCTACCAACGAGCTATCTTAATTATATGCACAGACTTTATAACTTCTATAAGGTTATTTGAAGGGTAAATAGGTAATGATACTTATTGTGCTGACTTAAATTAAAAATAGGTGAGGCCATGTATTGTATGGCCTAAGTAGCTATTAACAACCTGTTTCTCTGGCTATTGATTTTTTTGTTACATTTAGAACTTAATTAACCACCAAAAAATAATCACACATGGCTGACGAGAATAAAGATTTAGGAGACGAGGCAAAAGACGCCTTGGACAACGCAAAGAAAAAAGCAGAAAATTTAGGGGATAAGGCTGAAGATGCTGCTGCTAAGGGGAAAGAGAAAGCAAAGGACTTAGGTGATAAGGCCAAAGATGCTGCTGCTAAGGGGAAAGAGAAAGCAAAGGACTTAGGTGATAAGGCCAAAGATGCTGTTGATAAGGGGAAAGAAGAAGCTAAGAATTTGGGCGATAAGGCCGAAGAGGCTTTTGATAATGCTAAGGAAAAGGCAAGTGACTTTTCAGAGGATGCTAAAGAGAAAGCGAGTGGTTTTGCTGATAAAGCGGAAGAAGCAGCAAAGGATTTTAAAGACGATGTAAAAGAGACTTTTGACCCTAACAAGGCAGATAATGGTAAAACAGTTGCTATTATTGCACATATCACTTTTATAGGAACGATAGTAGCTTTTGTTATGAATAATGGGAATAAAACAGAGATAGGAAGTTACTATATAAGACAACTAATTGGAATTTACGCAATGTTTTTTCTTTTATCTTTCATTCCATTGGTAGGTTGTTTTACTTGGGTTTTAGCCTTGGTACTTATTGTTATGAGTGTAATTAATGCTGCAAATGAAAAAATGGTTCCTACACCACTTGTTGGAGAGTATTTCCAAGACTGGTTTAAAGGCATATAAAAGAGATACCAAGACCGATTTTAGAATCGGTCTTTTTTATTCAAATTATTATCGTAATATTGCAATATATAAATATGAATAATGGGAATTACCAAAACACAGATTTTTAATACGGAACAAAATGAGTTGGCAAACACCTTTAAGGTGCTTTCCAATCCAGCGCGAATTGCAATTTTGGAATTCATTAGTAAACAAGATTCCTGTATCTGTAATGATATTGTAGAGGAGATAGGTTTGGCCCAACCCACCATTTCCCAGCACCTGAAAGAACTCAAAAGCATCGATTTGATTATGGGGGAAATCGAAGGAAAAAAAGTCTGTTATTGCATCAATCTAAAAACATGGTCTGCCGTTCAAATACGCCTAAATTCTTTTTTTAATACTACAAAAGCAAAATGTTGTTAATCTAAATGATATACAAATGAACACAAATGAATTTTTATCAATCTTAAAACAAAATGCGAACAAAGCACTTTTGTTTGAGTACGCACCTGGAAAATTGGTGGCGGCTAATTACCATATAACAGAAATTAAAAACATAAGCATTGATGCCGTAGACTGCGGCGCTGGTACGGATTTCTGGAAGGAAACCATCATCCAACTTTGGGAAAGTCCGGAAGAGGTAGGTAAACGCGATTATATGCTAAGCCATAAAGCGTTAGAAATTCTTATCAGAGTAAATAGTATCAAACCTATGGAAAAAGAGGTTGAGGTAAAGTTTGAGTATAGCAACGCCAATTTTCATACAGCTCAATTGTTCGTTCATAGCCATATGGTGGATGGGGAACAACTTATATTTCATCTTGGCATAACACCTACAGACTGCAAGGCCAAGGACACCTGTGGTGTTCCTGTGGAGATGGAACGTGTTTCTGATGAAGGGTGTTCCCCAGGGAGTGGATGCTGTTAATGTAAAACTAAACCTATGGAAATTCTATTGATTCTTGCTTCGGTTTGTCTGGTGCTGTTTATAATATGGGCCACTTTTGACGGATTTTATCTTCACATCTTTACCTCTGGGCTTTTTAATCATGAGGAAAGTACTTTTGAGCATAAAACACATACGGTAAGAGCTGTACTGTTTCCGTTAATCGTTTGGTGCCTATTTGTCAATGAAGCTAGCTTCGGTTTATTTCTTATGGGAATCTGGCTCGTTGTAGTGGATTTAGTTGTTTTAGGAATAGACGCATATTCCGAAACAGAAAGCAGAAAATTCATGGGCGGACTCCCTAAGTGGGAATATCTCATTCATTTATTTTCCAATTCCCTTCACTTCGCCGCTATTATTCTAGTATTCGCTATGAAAATTGATATGGTAAACGGTGGGTTGGTATTCGGCAACGCAATACTAGCATCATTCGCCAAAGAGGTGTTTATATTTGTAAGTGTTAATCTGATCCCTAGCGTAATCTTACTGGCTTTATTACATTTTATATTATTGGTAGAGCGGCCAAGAGTAGTATGGAATACGTATCCTTCAAAAATTAATTGCTGTTAAAATGAGTAGTCCTAAAAAAAGCAGTATTAGGTTAATGAAAGCATCGGATTGGGACTCCGTTGCTGCCATTTACAAAGAAGGTATTGCTACTGGTTTTGCTACTTTTGAAACCAATGTGCCATCATTTGATACTTGGGATACGGCACACTTAAAAACGTGTAGAATAGTTGCCTTTGATGCCGAACGAGTTTTAGGTTGGGCGGCACTATCCCCAGTTTCCAGCAGGTGCGTTTATGGGGGTATTGCAGAGGTGAGTGTCTACATATCGGCCTCATCTAGGGGTTTAGGTGTTGGCAAACTCTTAATGGAACACTTGATACTTGAAAGTGAAAAAGTAGGTTTATGGACCTTGCAGTCCGGCATTTTTCCCGAAAACGAAGCAAGTATCCAATTACATAAAAAAGTTGGTTTCCGGTATATTGGGAAGCGTGAACATATCGGAAAGACTAGCGATGGTATGTGGAAAGACAACCTTCTTTTTGAACGTAGGAGCAAGGTGGTAGGAATAGGGTAAGCTTACTCCTTTTCTTGATTTTGAGTTTCAGCCAATTTTCGTTCTAGTTCCGCTTGAAATTCCTCCATAACTGGTTTAACGGTACTTTCTGGTAAGTCGGCTATTTTGATATACATGAGGCCATCCACCGAATTGTTAAACAAAGGATCAACGTTAAAAGCAACCACTTTTGCATTTTGCTTTATATACTTTTTTATCAATACGGGTAAACGCAGACTTCCGGGTTCTACTTCATCAATTAAACGGTCAAACTTATTTAAATCTGCCTTTGTTTCATCAAATACAAATTCCTTATCTGCATCGTTGAGCTTTACCTTAAATTCTTTTTTAGGGCGTATGTATTGTGCCACGTAAGGATCCCAGTAATTTGATTTCATAAATTCAATCATCAAGGATTTGGAGAAATTTGAAAATTGGTTACTTATACTTACACCACCGATTAAGTATTTATGCTCTGGATGCCTTAGCGTAGTATGTACGATTCCCTTCCAAAGTAAAAAAAGTGGCATTGGTTTTTGTTGGTACTCCTTTACGATATAAGCGCGACCCATTTCTATGGATTGACGCATCATATCGTATAATTCTGGTTCTACCCGAAATAGGTCTTGCAGATAAAAGCCATCTATGCCATGCTCAGGAAATATCTCAGAACCCATTCCCATGCGGTACGCGCCTACAATACATTTCTCATCATTGTCCCACAGAAATAGGTGATGGTAGTACGTATCGAAGATATCTAAGTCTATCGCTTTGTTAGTTCCCTCACCTATCGCTCTAAAGGTAACCTCTCGCTGTCTTCCTATTTCTTTTAGTATAAAGGGCATATCCTGCTCCTTAGCAAGGAAGACTTCGTAGTTTTTACTTTGTAAAAGCCGACAGTCTTTTTCTTTTAACTTTTCTATTTCGCCCTCCATAACCTCTTTGCGCATGGCTTCTGCAATCTTTTTTGGCGCTTTTGGTATTTTAAGTGTCGAAGGCAGCTGATCAATTAACCGTTCTTTTTGGAAGGCATTGGAAAGGATATAGGTTTTTCTCCGAAGAAGGTCGGTAAATTCTTCTAAGCTCTCTTGTTCGTTTTGCATTTGTACCGAAATGGGCTGGCCAATACGCACTTTTAATGGACGGTTGCGTTGAGAAAGTACCTGCGAAGGAATCATAGCCGTTCTAAAAATAGGGCTCCATTTGGAAAGTCGGTAAAACAGTTTACTATTCTTTCCATGAAAGTAGATGGGAACAACGGGGACTTGGGCCTTTCGAATTAATTTCAAGGCCGCTTCTTCCCAGGGTTTGTCCACTATGAATTTCCCCTCTTTATGGGTAGAAACTTCTCCCGCAGGAAATATACCTAGGGGATGACCGTCCTTAAGGTGTTGGAAGGCCATTTTAAAACCCGCAATGCTACTTCTGGCTCCTTTGTGTTCTTCGAATGGATTTACAGGAAGGACATACGGAGCCAAAGGTGCCATGCGCTCTAGAAGAAAATTAGCCATTATTTTATAATCCTTACGTAAAGGCAAGAGTAGGCGCATCAATAAAATACCATCTATACCACCAAGAGGGTGATTGGAAATAGTGATGTAGGGTCCTTCTTTTGGTAATCGCTTAAAATCATCTTCTGGAATGTCATAATCTATTTCATAATGTTCCAAAATAGCTTGTGCATAGGCCTCGCAGTCTAGATGTGCTATTTTGTCGTAAAAAGAATTGATAGCAGAAATTCGCGTTACTTTCATCAGTAACCACGCAATAAAAGTACCCAGATAGCCATACTTGGATACATTAATCGCTTTTGCCACTTCTTTTGCGGTTACCAAACCCATAGAAAGAGATAATTATGTAGGCGTAAAGATAGGAAAAAGCAGGAATGAGCTATTTATTTTATATCATAATTATGTATAAGGGTACTCTTATTTTACAACCAGCTGTACCGTTTCCTTTCCACGCTGTTCTAGCAGGATTTCATGTCCGTTTTGGAGCGATGCCAAAGCTTTTGGGTTAAAATGACGTATGGTGTAGAGCGAAACATTTTCATGATACACTATCTTAAATGTACTTTTAAGACGGTTTAACAAGGCTTCCAAACCTCCAAACTTATTATCTACACAAACAGAAAAACTAATAGCGGAATTTTGGATGAGGTCCACTTTCATTTTATGCTCATGAAATAGTTTAAAAAGTTCGCTAATACTATCTTCTACAATGAAGGAAAAGTCAAGAGAAGACAATTTCATTAATACTTGGTTCTTTTTAACAATGAAACAAGGTACTTTGGGCTCTATTCCTACGCCCTTACCTACTGTGGTGCCATTATCTTTAGGATGTATAAAAGACTTTACGTGTAAGGGAATTTCCTTTTTTTGTAATGGCTGTAGGGTTTTTGGGTGAATCACGGATGCTCCGTAAAATGCCAATTCTATTGCCTCACGATAAGAAATATTATTCAGTAATTGGGTCTCTTTAAAGTATCTAGGATCTGCATTTAGAACTCCAGGAACATCTTTCCATATAGTAACCGAATCTGCATTTAAGCAATAGGCCAATATTGCGGCTGTATAATCTGACCCTTCTCGTCCTAAGGTAGTAGTAAAGTTGTTATCATCGCTTCCAAGAAAACCTTGGGTAATATGTAAAATTTGTTTATCGATATTGGAAATATTCTGTTGTGTTTTCTCCCAATTTACCGTTGTATCCCTATAATTGGTATCTGTCTTAATATAATTTCTAACATCTAACCAATTGTTTTTAAGACCAATTTCTTCGAGGTAGGCACTTATAATGCTAGTAGCTATGAGTTCTCCGTAGCCAACTACTTGGTCATAGACAAAATTATAGTTGGGGGATTTGTTCCACGCTAAAAACCCGGTGACTTCATCAATCAGCACTTTAATATCCCTGTAAATCTTATGTTGTGGATTAGGAAATAAGTCCTTCATAATTGCGGTATGGTAATCTACCGTATCTGTAATCTTGGATGTAATTTCTGATTTATCTTTAAAATACGCATCAACAATAGCCTCCATTGCGTTCGTGGTTTTCCCCATGGCAGATATTACAATAAGGGTGTTCGCATGTCCCGTTTGTTTTAATACCTGCACTACATTTCTTATGCCATCTGCATCTTTTATAGATGCACCTCCAAATTTAAAAACCCTCATAAAAAACTAAATTTAGTTTTGTTCCGGCTAGCCGGAAACTCATCTGACTACATATTATCGAGATAGTTACGCATACCAGCTTCGTTCAGTTGTACAATATCCCAATCCCGCATCACGTTCGCTCCCTTGCTTTCGTAAAAATTAATGGCATGTTCGTTCCAATCTATCACTTCCCAGCTGATTCTTTTTACCCCTAGCTCATGGCCATATTGTACTACCTTGTTTAACAGTGCTGTACCTAAGCCACTGCCCCGCATTTGTTCCGTCACAATTAAATCTTCTAAATGCAGTACGGTGCCCTTCCATGTAGAATATCTGGGATAAACTAATGCTGAACCAACGATAACACCTTGTTTGTCTGCCACAAAGCAGTGAAACTTTTTTGCCGGACCAAAACCATCTGTAATCAAATCTTCCACCGTAATTTCCACGGCATCATCTTCTTTTTCGAATACAGCTAGTTCTTGTGTAAGTCCTAGCACCTGTGACATATCAGTTTCTAAAGCTTCTCTAATTATATATTTCATATTGTTACAAATAAAACACAAAGTTATAAATTTAAGAAATGTAAAAATGACGAAAACCTTGTAGTTTAACAAAATAGCCGATATTTGTGGTCTAAACGCAACCTTTTCCTAATGACTAAAAAAAATCAGACGCTTGGAGAGTTCATTATTGAAAACCAATCTTCTTTTAAGTATTCTTCGGGTGAGCTTTCCAAACTTATTAATGCAATTCGTTTAGCGGCAAAAGTGGTAAACCATGAAGTGAATAAAGCCGGATTAGTTGATATTTTGGGTGATGCGGGGGATACAAATATACAAGGTGAGGAGCAAAAGAAATTAGATGTCTTTGCTAACGAAAAGTTTATATCTACCCTAAAAAATAGAGAAATTGTTTGTGGAATTGCCTCAGAAGAGGAGGATAGTTTTATCACTATCAATAGTAATGACAACAATCATCAGAATAAATATGTAGTGCTGATAGATCCTTTGGATGGTTCTTCTAATGTGGATGTAAATGTGTCGGTAGGAACTATATTTTCAATTTATAGACGTGTTACTCCAGTTGGCACACCAGTAACTTTAGAAGATTTTCTTCAACCAGGAAACCAACAAGTAGCAGCGGGATATGTGGTTTATGGAACGTCTACCATGCTGGTTTATACGACTGGAGATGGTGTAAATGGGTTTACCTTGAACCCGGCTTTGGGAACCTTTTACTTATCGCATCCCAATATGCAGTTTCCCGAAACGGGGAAAATTTATTCAGTCAATGAAGGTAACTATGTTCACTTTCACCAAGGTGTAAAAGATTATATTAAGTATTGCCAGATGGAAGATGGTGATAGACCCTATACCTCAAGGTATATTGGTTCTTTAGTGTCGGATTTCCATCGAAACATGATTAAAGGAGGAATCTACATGTATCCTAAAAGTAGCATTACGGAGAGTGGAAAACTTCGTTTACTCTATGAATGCAATCCAATGGCTTTTATAGCAGAACAAGCAAATGGTTTGGCAGTTGGCGGTAGAACACGGATTATGGATATACAACCAACAGAATTGCACCAAAGGGTTCCTTTCTTTTGCGGAAGCCCGAAAATGGTAGAAAAACTACAAGAATTCCTTAATAAGTACCAATAAAAAAGGGGGGCGATTGCCCCTCCTTTTTTTATTTATTTTTTTGATGCGCTAGTGCTTCAATAGGTATAAATAGTCATCAAAATCTATTTTACCACTAAATATAGCGATGGAACGTGCTATTACTTTATTGGCACTATCTCCAGAAAACCCAAGACCTATAGCGTACTTTTTAAGCAATATCATTTCTTCATCGTCTATAATATGATCTGCAAAAACAATTCTAAAAAGATCGTATAAACGTTCTAACCTTTTTTCAGAATTCACTGGTGGCTCTATAGGAAATTTGTTATCAGGATTCATTACCTGCTTATACTCTTTTTCTGAAATTTCTAGTTTCCGAGCAAAATTATCCAACATCGTTTTCTCCTCCTCACTTATTGTTCCATCAGAAGCAGCCAAAGTTGCCATAGCAGCAAAATGTGCCACGTTCTTTCTGTGTTCAGAGTTTCCGTACAAATCTATAAATGACATAATTTATTTTTATTTAAAGACAAATATAAATTTTTTACAATTCATAGTTTACATGATAGAGAACTTTGTTTTGCTAGCTAATTTGTAATTTCACAGAGCTATGAACAAACCTCTTTTAGAATTTACGAACAAAGGTATTTATTGTGCTGCCGCGAAGGTTTACTTAGATCCTTGGAAACCGGTGCAGAAGGCGATTATTTCTCACGGTCATGCAGACCACAGTCGTTGGGGGCATAAACAATATATCACTCATCATAGAAACGTGCCCATCATTTCCCACCGTTTGGGAGACATTCAAGTTACAGGAAAGGAATGGGGAGAGACCTTCAGCATTAACAATGTAAAATTTAGCCTGCATCCTGCGGGACACATCATTGGTTCGTCCCAAATTAGGGTAGAACACAAAGGGGAAGTATGGGTATTCACAGGAGATTATAAAACTGAGAACGATGGTATTTCCACACCATACGAATCTGTTAAGTGCCATACCTTTATAACAGAATGCACTTTTGGCTTACCGGCTTTTTCTTGGACGCCACAGAAAGAAGTTCTAAACAATATTAACCAATGGTGGAGCGAAAATAAGGCAGAGGGAAAAACTTCGGTACTTTTTGGCTATAGCTTGGGAAAGGCACAACGTCTCCTAAAATATCTGGATACCGATATCGGTAAAATATACACCCACGGTGCTATTGAAAAAATGACGGAAGTCTTGCGTCCTTTGGTCAATTTTCCCGAAACAACGCTGATTACGCGTGATACTAAAAAAACGGAACTGTTAGGTAATATCGTGTTAGCACCACCAAGTACACATGGTTCTACTTGGATACGGAAAATGGTACCTTACGTAACAGCTTCTGCGAGCGGCTGGATGGCGTTTAGAGGAGCAAGAAGACGGCGGGCCATCGACAAAGGCTTTGTGTTGAGCGATCATTGCGATTGGGAAGGATTACTTAAAAGTATTGAAGCCACCGGAGCAGAGAAAGTCATCTGCACCCACGGATATACAGATATTTTTTCACGTTACTTGCGCGAGCAAGGTTATGATGCGAGAACAGAAAGCACACAATATGGGGAAGAAGAAAATGAAGTAGCAGTGGAGGAAACTACGAAAAACATAGTGTTATCATGAAAGATTTCGCACTACTCATAAAAACGCTGGACAGCACCAACAAGACCACCTTAAAAGTAGCTGCTTTGACTGCTTATTTCAATAAAGCCAGTGCTACCGACAAGGTTTGGACCATTGCTATTCTTTCCCACCGGAGACCTCCAAGACCGGTCAATACAACCCTGCTTAGGGAATGGGCTTCAGAACTGGCGAATATACCCTTATGGCTTTTTGAGGAAAGCTATCATATTGTGGGTGATTTGGCGGAAACGATTGCTCTAGTAGTTCCCACCACTATGTCTACGACGACAAAAACGTTGACACAGTTTTTGGAGGAGATGATAGCCCTTAAAAAGAAATCGGACGAGGATAAGAAAAGTTACCTACTCAGCAATTGGAAAGTACTGGATTATTATGAACGTTTCGTTTTTACCAAATTGATTACTGGTGGTTTCCGGATTGGGGTAAGTCAGAAATTAATGACACGTGCCTTATCTAAAGCAACTGAGATAGACGAAGACGTTCTTGCCTATAAATTGATGGGCAACTGGGACCCAAACACCATTACCTTTCAAGAACTGATTTTAGAAGAAAACGAGAGTGATTACCTATCCAAGCCCTATCCATTCTATTTGGCCTATGCTATTGAGGGAGAAGTAAACGAACTAGGAGACATACAAGAATGGTCCGCTGAACATAAATGGGACGGTATTCGTTCTCAAGTAATTCTTCGAAATGATGAAATATTTGTTTGGAGCCGTGGTGAAGAGTTAGTGACGGACAAGTATCCTGAATTTCAATCTTTTATAGGGGTTATTCCAAACGGTACCGTACTGGATGGGGAAATTTTACCCTTTCCCGATAATGAAATAGGAACCTTTAATGACCTTCAAACTAGAATAGGCAGAAAAACAGTTTCCAAAGCACTCCTAGCTAAAGTCCCTGTAATTCTAAAAGCCTATGATTTGTTAGAATGGGAAGGCAAAGATGTCCGTCAGCTACCTTTTATAGAACGAAGGAAGCTATTGGAAACATTTTTTGAAGAGGTATGTCAATCTGAGCATAGTAAAAGCGATCTACCCTTTCATCTCTCCGAGACTATGCACTTTGATTCGTGGGTCTCAGTAGCGGAAGAACGCTTAAGATTTAGGGAAATGAGAAGTGAAGGACTAATGCTTAAAAGAAAAGACTCCCCGTATCTCGTAGGAAGGAAAAAAGGCGATTGGTGGAAATGGAAAGTAGACCCCTTAACGATTGATGCCGTGCTCACCTATGCCATGCGAGGTCATGGGAGAAGAAGTAACTTATTTACAGATTACACCTTCGGATTGTGGCAAGAAAATGAAGCAGGTGAAAAAGAATTAGTAACATTTGCCAAGGCCTATTCCGGACTTACAGATGCCGAGTTAAAGAAAGTAGATGTTTGGATAAAGAAAAACACCTTAGAGCGTTTTGGCCCCGTCCGTAGTGTAACTCCGTACCATGTTTTTGAAATTGCTTTTGAAGGTATCGCCATCTCCAAACGTCATAAAAGCGGCATTGCCACTAGGTTTCCAAGGATTTTACGATGGCGGCAAGACAAAACAATTCATGAAGCCAATAGTCTAGCAGATTTGAAAGCGCAAATTCCTAATTAGTCTATGTCTAGAAGCGAACTTTATAACATAGCTCAAAACTGGTTCTTGGAACAGGATTGGAAGCCCTTTAAATTCCAAAAAGATACCTGGACGGCATTTTTACAAGGTAAGCACGGACTACTAAATGCTCCAACAGGTAGCGGTAAAACCTACGCGCTTTGGTTTCCTGTTGTACTCAATTATATAAAACATAATCCTGATTATAAAACCAAACATAAGAAAGGACTCAAGGCTATTTGGATCACGCCCTTACGTGCCTTATCTAACGAAATAAAACAATCTGCAGAACGCATCACCCAAGACTTGGGTACACAAATGACGGTAGGTATCCGTACTGGTGACACGACCACCAAAGAACGTTCTCAGCAGAAACGCAGTATGCCGGACTTACTGATTACAACTCCGGAGAGTCTTCAATTGTTACTATCCTCTAAAGGCTATGAAAAAGTATTCAAAGACTGTACAGCTATAGTTGTAGATGAGTGGCATGAATTACTGGGAACCAAGAGAGGTGTGCAGATGGAACTGGGCCTTTCTCGCCTAAAAACGATAAGTAAAGACTTGCGCATTTGGGGAATTTCAGCAACTATAGGTAATTTAGAACAAGGCAGGGAAGTGTTATTAGGACCTGATACACAAGCACTTGAAAATTCTGTCTTGATAAAGGCAAAACTCAACAAGAAAATAACAGTAAAGAGTATTATTCCTAAGGAGATGGAAACCTTCCCTTGGCGCGGACATTTGGGACTTAAACTACTGGAAGATGTAGTGCCGATTATCAATAAAAGTAAAACAACCTTACTCTTTACAAATACGCGTAGCCAATGCGAAATATGGTTTCAGAAGATACTGGAAAAACATCCTGAATATGCGGGAGAATTTGCCATGCACCATGGCAGTGTAAATAAAGAAACCCGACTTTGGGTAGAACAGGCCATACGTAACGAAAGCCTAAAGGCTGTGGTTTGCACTTCAAGCTTAGATTTGGGCGTAGATTTTGCGCCGGTGGAGACGGTTATCCAGATTGGCGGACCCAAAGGCGTAGCGCGTTTTCTGCAACGTGCAGGACGAAGTGGGCATAGTCCGGGAAAGGAAAGTGTCATCCATTTTTTACCGACGCATGCTATGGAACTCATTGAGGCTTCGGCCATGCAACAGGCGGTAAAGTATGAAGCAGTCGAAGATCGTATTCCCTATTTAAATAGTTTTGATGTGCTCTTACAGTACCTTACCACTTTGGCGGTATCCGACGGATTTTATCCGGATGAAATCTACCAAGAGATAAAGCAGACGTTTTGCTACCAAGGTATATCGGAAGCACAGTGGCAATGGCTATTGAACTTTTTGGTCATGGGTAGTCAGAGTCTACAATCGTATGATGAATATAAAAAGGTAGACGTAGAAGTCGATGGCAGATTTAAAGTGAATAATCGAGGTATTGCCATGCGACACCGGTTTCAAATCGGTACCATTGTAGGCGATGCTAATATTGTAGTGAAGTATCAAAAGGGCGGCTACATCGGTTCTATAGAAGAGTTTTTTATTTCTAAATTAAAGCCAGGTGACGTGTTTACGTTTGCTGGAAGAAATCTGGAATTTATACGTGTAAAAGGAATGCAGGCACATGTAAAAAATTCAACCAAACGCACCAATAAAGTACCTAGTTGGATGGGTGGGCGACTTAGTTTTTCTGCACAGATGTCAGAATTACTACGACAAGAATTGTATACGGCCGAGCTGGAAAAGAGTCAGCAATCCATAGAAATCCAATCCTTGGCACCTATGTTTAAAAAGCAACGAGAAGAGAGCATGGTGCCTAAACCCAACGAATTCTTAATTGAAACCTTTAAAACAAGAGATGGGTACCATCATATTTTTTATCCTTTTGAAGGTCGCGGTGTACATGAGGCGATGAGCAGTATGTTGGCCTATCGTATTAGCTTGTTAATGCCTATTACCTGTTCCTTAGCCTATAATGACTATGGGTTTGAATTACTTTCAGACAGACAGATAGATATTCAGGAAGTGCTGGACAACAATCTTTTGACGTCGGAATTTATGCTGTCAGACCTTCAGAAGAGTTTGAATTCCAATGAAATGGCAAGGCGAAAATTTAGAGATATCGCCGTGATAAGCGGTATGGTATTTACAGGATATCCGAACAAGGGCATCAAGATGAAACACCTCCAAAGTAGCTCCCAGCTATTGTTCGATGTTTTTAAGGATTTTGAGGCAGATAACTTATTGTACCAACAAGCTTATACTGAAACTTTTGAGCATCAATTAGAGGAAGGCAGGCTTCGGATGGCATTGGAGCGAATTGCATCACAAGACATTGTTTGGAAACAATGTACCAAACCCACGCCTTTTTCCTTTCCGATTATTACAGACAGGTTACGGGAGAAATTATCAAGCGAAAAATTGGCAGACCGTATCAAAAGAATGACGGCAATTTTGATGAAATAAGTAATTTTAACCCATGATCGAATCTATCCAAATCCACAATCAAAATTTTATAATGCACGCCTCTGGTGTGTTTTTCTGGGAAGAACGTTCCATGCTGCTGATTAGTGATGTTCATTTGGGAAAGGTTTCCCATTTTAGAAAATTCGGAGCTGCGGTACCGCAACAGGCTGTGAAAAAGAATTTTGAAAGCATGAATACGGCTATCCAATATTTCAACCCTAAAACGATTGTATTTATGGGAGACTTGTTTCACTCTTCTCTGAATAAAGAGTGGGAACTTTTCGAGATATGGGTCACAGAACAGTCTTCCAGCATCATTTTAGTGAGTGGTAATCATGATATTATTTCCCCTTTAAAATATGAGGAATTAGGAATACAAGTAGTGGAAGAACTTATTTTAGATAATTTCCTTCTTACCCATCATCCAGAGGAACGCGATGGCTTCTTTAATATTTGCGGACATATTCACCCGGCCATAAAACTAACAGGACTCGGTAGACAAACAGTCCGACTTGCGTGTTTTTATAAGTCGCCCATGCAACTTATTTTACCAGCTTTTGGGGAGTTTACGGGTACGTATACATTACAGGCTAAAAAAGACTGTGAAGTTTTCGCCTTATTAGGCGATGCCGTCTTACCAGTTACCCTTACAGAGTCAAAAAGAAAAGGACGTTCAGCTAAGCACTGATTATTTAAACGGATAGCGTTCGCGATAATCTTACTCTTTAGCTACTTTTGAAAAAAATCAATATGAAAAAGACACTCGCCCTCTTAAACTTGTTATCTGTCATCTTGGTGATTGCGGTAAATTATATTTCTCAAGCACTAAGACTTAACGATACAACTATTGGTGAAATAAGTCGGGAATACGACAACCTGTTTACACCGGCCAGCTATGCTTTTGCTATTTGGGGCATTATCTTCCTAGGTCTTTTAGCCTATGGAATTTTTCAGGTTAGACGGGCCTTTTTCAGCAATAAACCAAGTGAATTCATTTCACAGACGGGCTATTGGTTTATCTTGACTAATATATTAAACTCCCTTTGGGTGATTGCTTTCGTTTATGACTATACGGGTCTTTCCGTACTGATTATGTTAGGTATTCTCTTTTCGCTCATAAAAATTATCGGGAACACTAATATGGAACGCTGGGATGCACCCAAAAGCACGATTGCTTTTGTTTGGTGGCCCATTTGTCTCTATTGTGGGTGGATATCCGTGGCAACCATCGCCAACATATCGGCCTATTTGACAAAAATTGGATGGGGAGGTGGTCCATTTTCCGAAATAAGTTGGACTATAGTAATGATTGTGATTGCAACAATTCTGAATCTTATCATGATTTGGAAACGCAATATGCGAGAATTTGCTGCGGTGGGTGTTTGGGCACTCTTTGCCATATTCATACGCCATAAAGACAGCTTAGAAATCATTGCATATACTGCTCTTGGCGGCAGCATTTTTATATTTGCCTATATGGCATGGCATGGTTTTCAGAATAGAAAAACGAATCCTTTTGTTAATAAGGTCTTATAACCATAGTGCTATTTTATGCCCAATCCTTGGGAGAAAGCTAATCTAGAAACTATCTTTGCAGGCCAATACCACATTTTTTGTCAAAATTGACCATTCCCGAATTATTTTCAACAGCTCCAAACGTACAGGAACTGCAAAGGGCTATTGCCAAATCCGAAATAGCTCACCCTATACATATACAGCTAAAAGGATTGGTAGGCTCTTCACTTTCCTTTGTTTTGGCTGAAGCTTTCAAGAAAGCTGACGCTCCCTTTTTACTGATTTTTAATGATAAGGAAGAGGCGGCGTATTACCTAAACGACCTGGAGCTGATTATTGGAGAAAAAGATGTCCTTTTTTATCCGGGTAGCTATCGTAGACCGTATCAAATCGAAGAAACGAATAATGCCAATGTGCTTTTACGGGCAGAGGTCCTTAATCGCATCAATTCGCGAAAGAAACCTGCTATTATAGTTACCTATCCGGATGCTTTGTTCGAGAAGGTAGTCACACGTAAGGAACTTGATAAGAATACTTTAAAAATACAATTAGAGGATACCCTTTCTTTAGATTTTTTGAACGAAGTGCTTTTCGAGTATAAGTTCAAACGTGTGGACTTTGTTACCGAACCTGGGGAGTTTTCTGTGCGTGGTGGTATTGTAGATGTATTTTCATTTTCCCATGATGAACCTTACCGATTAGAGTTTTTTGGAGATGAGGTAGATAGTATACGCACCTTTGATGTAGAAACACAATTGTCTACGGAAAAGGTAAAAAAGATTACCATTGTACCTAATGTGGCTAATAAATTTTTAACAGAGAAACGAGAAAGTTTTTTAGGGTACATTTCCGAGAAGACCATCGTATTTTCAAAAAACACAAGCCTTTTATATGCGCGTTTAGATGATTTTTTCGAAAAGGCACAGGAAGCTTTCACGAAACTATCCGAAGATATAAAGCATATAGAGCCAGCCGAGCTTTTCCTTAACGGTACCGCATTTAAAGAACAGCTAAATCAGTTTAGCGTAATCTCACTGGGCGGAGGGAATACAGAAAGCACATCCAATACCAAAGAAATCGCTTTTGAAACAACGCCACAGCCTTCTTTTAATAAGAAGTTCGATTTACTAATACAGAACCTTAATGAATTTAAAGCAGCCGGCTTCGATAATTATATCTGTTGTGCTACGGAACAGCAGGCAAGGCGCTTTAACGATATCTTTGAGGAAATATCGGAAAAAGTACATTACAAAACTATTGTCTTTCCCTTACACCAAGGTTTTATATCGAAGGACTTAAAATTGGTCTGTTATACGGATCATCAGATATTTGAACGCTACCATAAATTTCACCTTAAAAATGGCTACGCCAAGAAACAGGCCATCACGCTTAAGGAACTCAATAAACTTGAAATTGGTGACTATGTAACCCATATAGACCATGGTATCGGTAAGTTTGGCGGATTACAAAAGATTGATGTTGAAGGCAAAAAGCAGGAAGCTATAAAACTGATGTACGGGGAACGTGATATTTTATACGTCAGCATTCACTCTCTTCATAAAATTTCCAAATTTAATGGAAAGGATGGAGCACCGCCTAAGATTTATAAATTAGGATCTGGGGCTTGGAAAAAAGTAAAGGACAAGACCAAATCCCGTGTTAAGAAAATCGCCTATAATCTTATTAAACTCTACGCAAAACGACGTCTGGAAAAAGGCTTCCAATATGATCCTGATAGCTACTTACAAAATGAGCTAGAAGCGTCTTTTATTTATGAGGACACACCAGATCAAGGTACGGCAACGGCCGATATTAAAAAAGACATGGAGAGTGAACGTCCTATGGATCGTCTCATTTGCGGAGATGTAGGTTTTGGAAAAACAGAAGTTGCCATACGTGCAGCATTCAAGGCTGTGGATAATGGCAAACAAGTAGCTGTTCTGGTGCCTACTACTATTCTGGCTTTTCAACACCATAGGACTTTTACTGAGCGTTTAAAAGAAATGCCAGTAACCGTAGATTATCTGAATCGTTTCCGAACAGCGAAAGAACGCAAGGAAACACTGGAAAGACTTGAGGCTGGAAAAGTAGATATTATCATCGGCACACATCAACTGGTAAATAAAAAAGTCATATTTAAGGATTTAGGACTTCTTATTGTTGATGAAGAGCAAAAATTTGGAGTTGCGGTCAAGGATAAATTAAAGTCCATTAAGGAGAATGTAGATGTACTGACCCTCACGGCAACCCCTATTCCTAGGACCTTACAGTTTAGTCTTATGGCTGCCCGTGATTTATCGGTTATTACGACACCGCCACCTAATAGATACCCGATTGAAAGTAATGTAATCGGTTTCAACGAAGAAACGATTCGAGATTCCATTGCCTACGAAATTGAACGTGGTGGGCAGGTCTTCTTTATCCATAACCGGATTGAAAATATTAAAGAAGTAGCCGGCATGATTCAACGCTTGGTACCCGATGCTAAAGTGGGTATTGGCCATGGCCAGATGGAAGGTAAAAAACTGGAAACCTTGATGCTTAGTTTTATTAATGGAGAGTTTGACGTACTAGTTTCTACCACCATCGTAGAAAGTGGTTTGGACGTAACGAACGCGAATACCATTTTTATCAACAATGCCAATAATTTTGGTTTGAGTGATCTTCACCAAATGCGCGGGCGTGTAGGGCGAAGTAATAAAAAGGCTTTTTGTTATTTTATAACACCACCGTACGAATCCATGACTAATGATGCGCGCAAGCGTATTGAAGCCTTAGAGCAATTTTCGGAATTGGGAAGTGGCTTTAATATAGCCATGAAGGATTTGGAGATACGTGGTGCGGGAGACCTACTAGGAGGTGAGCAGAGTGGTTTCATAAATGATATTGGATTTGAAACCTACCAGAAAATATTAGCCGAGGCTATTGACGAACTTAAAGAGAATGAATTCAAAGACCTCTACGAAGAAGTAGAAGGTAGTAAAGAAAAAGTCTTTGTAAAAGAAACACAAATAGATTCCGATTTTGAATTGCTTTTCCCTGACGGATATATAAATAACATTACAGAGCGGTTAAATCTATACACGGAATTAAACCAGGTGAAAGATGAAGCGGGACTTAAAACCTTTGAAGCTCAATTGGTTGATCGTTTTGGTGAACTTCCATCGCAAGCAGATGATTTACTGAACTCTGTTCGTATTAAATGGATTGCTAATAGCATCGGTATTGAAAAAATAGTAATGAAACAAGGCAAACTGATTGGCTACTTTATTTCTGACCAACAATCTGAATTCTATCAGACGGCTGCTTTCACAAAAGTGTTGAAGTACGTGCAGAGTAATCCACAACGCTGTACCATGAAAGAAAAGAAAACACGCAACGGCCTACGATTGTTATTGGTTTTTGATGGAATTAGAAGTGTGGATAGGGCGTATTTAGCGTTGCAGCCTTTGAAAATTGAGAGGTCAAAAATTGAAAAAGTCTAAATTAATATCTTTCGAACTAGGAACACAAAACCTTGTAAAACTCTATGTATAGGGCAATGCCGTGCTAATGTCGGGTCAAATTTTGTAAAGTTTGTTGGTTTCGTTTTATCTTGAGCGTAACATTGCGGAACACTTTAATATTCGAACATCATGCAACAACCAGAATTAGGCAACAAGATTACCGAGTTACGCAAGCAGAAAGGACTTACCCAAGAGGAACTGGTGGAGCGCTGCAACATTAATGTACGCACCTTACAACGCATAGAAAGCGGCGAAGTTTCGCCAAGAAGCTATACCATAAAGACCATCTTGTCTGCGCTAGATCATGAGTTTGAGGAACTATATACCAAGGATGAAGAAAGGCTGGAAAATGAGATAATTCTAGGTTCTGCGAGTGAAGCCAAGTCGGTTCGTTTTTTACTAGGTATGGCTTGCATCTTTGGAATTATCTATTTGATTTTAGGTCCCTTTGAAGCTTTTGCAGATTATTATAGGTTTGGTGAAGACGAATTAATCTTTGGTGTTGCCGGACATATTCTAATAAAAGTATTGGCATACATCAGTTATGGACTCTTTGTTTACGGTTTCTTGATTGTAGGGAAGCTGTTTCAAAATTACCTAATGAAAATTGCTTCGGTACTTATCATTTCTGTACTCTTCCTTTTTTATACCTATGACATCGTATCCCTGTTTTATGAAGTTTTATTTCCAATTGAAGGAATTGTAATCGCAACATCCATAATTATGGGGACCTTAGGCGTGCTATTTGGAATTTCCATTATCAAATCTGCCAAGAGCTGGGGCGTAATGGGTTATGTTGCCGGAGCTTTTGAAATTTTTACAGCTATTTGTTTCCTTACGGTGTTATTAGTATTGGTGGGCCTATTTACCCAGTTTCCTACCGTAATTTTAGAAGTGATACTCCTCGTTAAGATTAGGCAAATGGTAAAAGAGTAGAGAACACTTAATATGTCACTTGAGGCAGCTTTGTTAATTAACATATGCATTACCATGGTCAGTGTTTTTGTGTTTATCTTGCCGTTAATTAACTGACATACAACACAAATGGAGCTTAACCTTGCGGAGAAATTAGCTATTGTAAAAATGATTTATTCAATGGTACAGGCAGATGGTATTGTGCACAGCGGAGAAATCAACGAAGTAAGTAAACTAATGAAGGTGATTGATTTTGATAGTAATCAGATTCAGTTTGCTCAAAATATTGAAGAAGAACAGAGTATCGCCATTTTACAAAAAATGACCGATGCTAAAAAGAAAGGATTGGCTAAGATTCTTGAAGATGTAGCAAAATCCGATGGGTTCGTGCACGAAAAAGAAACAGAACTTCTAAAAAGTATTTTCTCATCAATAGAAGTGTAGGCCAGTTTAGTATAAAAAGGCAGTATCCGGCGCTTTATTGATTTCTGTATTTGGTGCTTTTACCCCATAAAATCGGAATTATTTATAGGTATCCCCGAAGCGTACACCTAAATCTTCTTAGGTAGGGTTTTTCATCAAAATGAGTTTACGTAACTTACTTTTAATACACTCATTCGCAACTTAAAGTTAACTTTTTAGAAATAGTATTTCGGGAAAGGGATGTATTAATTGAACTTCATTTGCTGCCTAAGAGTTCTTATATTTGGTCACTTCGTATAAAAACGGTTCAATATTTGGTTTAGACATCCTATGAAAACAAGGTTTATAATTCTTTTCACCCTTTTATATTGCTTAACAGGGATAGCACAACATTCGATATCCGGTAATTTTACGCCTGCAACCGATTTTAAATGGCTTATTGCCTATCAATTAACGCCTGGAAGTCAGCGGTATGTTGCCGATACGGCAGTTAAAGAAGGCTACTTCAATCTAGAATTGCCGGCAGATGCATCAAGCGGTATGTATCGATTAGTATATGCGGTGCCACAAGACGAGTTTTATGTTGATATAATCTATAACGGGAAAGAGGAGGTTGAGTTTAACTTTAACGTAGAGGATGGTATTAGCTTTATAGCATCCGAGGAAAATAAGACCTACTCCAATTACCTTTCCGAAATTACAAGACTAGAACAACAGCTTGCGGATTTTTACGAATCTGGAAACACCTCCAAAAAAAAGTTTAAGGAAATAACAAAAAGCTTGGCCGAAGTGCAATCCAAGTACGAGACAAAAGGTACAGATGCATTGGTGTATCAATTAATAAAAGCCAGTAACCCATATATACCGAAAAACTATGAGGATTTGGAGACTTTCTTTACCAATAAGAAGAAGGTGTATTTTGATTACTTGGATTTCAATAGTAGGTTTTTGCAATCTTCCGGATTTTTAAAAGAAGAACTTTCTAATTATGTTTTTTCTGCACTGCCACTAGATGTGAAAACGCAGGACGATATGCAAATCGCTATTTTGAAGAATGTGAATGAAGTATCGGAAAAAATAAACGATAGCCCCCTACCTTTTAAAATAGCTGTCTTTCAGGATCTCTGGAAAACAGCGAATACAAATCTGTTGCATGGTGTTTCAGATACTATTTTCAGCACCTATCTAAAGGATTTGGCAAGTCAAAATGGAGGTCAGGCTTTGATTGATGAAATAGAGCTTACATCACGTTTAAGAATCGGAGCACTTTCCCCAGAAATCACATGGATCCAAGATGATAAAACCAGTACCCTTTATGGTTTGGAAGGAGTAGACCATTATGTGCTGGTATTTTGGAGCAGTACGTGTTCCCATTGTTTAAAGGAGTTGCCTATACTGCATAAGGAGTTGATGAACTATGAAAATATTAAGGTAGTAGCTGTAGGCTTAGAGGATGATGACACGAACTGGAAACAGGAAATAATGAACCTACCAAGTTTTGAGCATGCCATAGCTTTAGGGAAATGGGAAAGTGATTACGCTCAACTGTTTGGAATTAAACAGACACCTACCTATTTTATTTTGGATACCAATAAACGTTTTGTAGCCAACCCGGAAGATGACAAAGATGTTCTAAAGTTTTTAGAAAACTAAAAGGGATATTAAAATTGCACATTTTTAACCCTTTGGTAAATTTACTTTTTGTGGTATGGTTATTGCAAAATTAGCGTTATTGACTATTCACGATAAAATCAAGGATTATGAGATTATCTAATGTGCTACTTGCTGCGATGTTTACGTCCGTATATGGGGCCTTGGCTCAGGAGGCGACCACTGTGACATCTATTGACACTGTAAAGGAGTCCAATATTATGGAAAGACCCTTTGAAATCTCTATTGATTCAGCCCTACTTAAAAAGATAGATAGTTTGTACGCAAATAGAAATAAGCTACCTAATACCATTCAGAAAAAGCACACAGCTAATGGTCAGAGTGCGGTTCGAGATATAGGAACCCCTAAGGTTACCAAAAGACCTTCTTTTAATTGTCCAGGTTGTGGGAGAGGATAGTGGACTTTATATTCCTTCTGTAGGAGTTTCCTTAAACACCGATCCTGATTTGATAAGGAGTTTGCTGCCTTTTTTTGAAAGTGGTAAAATTCAAGCACTTGAATGGTCTTTTGACACCGTTATACATGAGGAAAATATACCTGTTTGGTTGATAAATTTATTGACTTCATATGCCAATAACTATAGCCTTTTAGGACATGGTGTTTTTTATTCTTTATTGGATGCAAAGTGGAGTGAAAAACAATCTTCTTGGATTCAAAAACTAAAGGAGACGAGAAAACAATTTAAGTACAATCATATAACGGAACATTTTGGCTTTATGACAAGCGGTAATTTCCATGAAGGTTGTCCACTTCCAACACCGTTAAATGAAAGCACTTTGGCCATAGGTGTTGATCGCCTATTAAGGATGCAACAGGCTGCTGAATTGCCAGTGGGAGTAGAAAATCTAGCATTCGCTTTCTCGATGGATGATGTATCCCGTCAAGGAGAGTTTTTAGAAAGACTGGTTGCACCCATAAATGGTTTTATTATATTTACATAACATCTACTGCCAGTCGCATAATTTTAAGGTGGATTTCATGGATCTTATTGCTCTTTATCCTTTGGAATTGGTTAAAGAACTGCATGTCTCGGGTGGTAGTTGGGAGAATGAAGTTTATGGTAAAGACAAGATTCGACGAGATACCCACGATGGAAAGGTTCCGGAAGTTATTTTTGAGATACTCCCTCAGGTACTAAATAGGTGCCCCTTTTTGGAGTTTGTAATTTTTGAAAGACTTGAAAATACATTCCAAACCGAGGACGATATTTATCATTATCGTAAAGATTTGGATAGATTATTGGAAATAGTTCATATTTCAAATATAAAGGTGAATAGAAGAAATTGGGGCAATACGGCGCAATCGATAGGTCTGCCATTATTTGATGCCCAATTACACAAGGAACAACAGAGCCTGTGCAATCAGCTGATCAATGCTAAGAGTAGTGATGATGTACATTTAGATTTTGAAAATTGGAATAGTGCGTCATGGAAACCCGAAATGATTGAAACCGCAATTAAAATGAGTAAAAAATGGAAGTAAATGATAACTTTCAGGAGAGAAGTGAATCCGTTAAAGCATCTTAAGATCTTTAATAGTCTTAAAGGCAATATCTACCTGTTCTTC
>CAZMUV010000015.1:0-53626 GCA_964569345.1 uncultured Maribacter sp.
ACATTCCAAACTCGTTTTATCTAAATGATTTCCCAGCGGACATCAATCTAGAAAATTATGTGCTTAAGCCTTTATTTTCCTTTGCAGGCTTAGGTGTTGATTTGTATCCAACGAAAGAAAAGATAGCTAGTATTTTTGACAAAGAAAATTATATTCTTCAAGAGAAAGTGAAATACGCCTCAGCTATAAAGACCAATTCAGAAAAAAATTCCAAAGGTGAAATACGAATCCTTTATATCTGGGACGAGAAGAACAATCGTCTAAAACCAGTAACAAACTTAGGTCGTATGAGCAAAGGGGAACTAGTCAACGTTTCTCACAATACTGAAGAAACCTGGGTTGGTTCTTCCATTGGTTTTTTCGAGGAGTAACTCTTACTACCGATTAGACATCAACTTCGCCACATATTTGCCAATCACATCAAACTCCAGATTTACGGTAGTTCCTTTTTTATAGGAATTGAATCTGGTATTTTCATACGTATACGGGATAATGGCTACCTGAAAGTTATTGGCGCCGGAATTCACCACGGTAAGGCTAGTTCCATCAATGGTTATAGAGCCCTTTTCTATGGTAGGATTTCCTTTTGAAGCATCATATTCAAAGGAAAAAAACCAACTACCATCCTTTTCTTCTACTTGGGTGCATACCCCTGTTTGGTCTACATGGCCTTGCACAATATGACCATCCAATCTGGAGCCTAAAATCATGGCTCGTTCTAAATTTACTGCATTGCCTAATCGCAACTCGGTAAGATTGGTTTTTTGAAGGGTTTCGGCGATGGCGGTAACGGTGTAGGTATCATCTTTCACTGATACAACAGTCAAACAAACACCATTATGGGCTACGCTTTGGTCAATTTTTAATTCTGAAGCAAGGCTAGAATGTATCGTAATGTCAAGATTGGTGGCGTTGGAATCCAAACCAACAACTTCTCCTAAGGTTTCAATTATACCTGTAAACATGTATCGTTTTTATTAAGTAGTTTTGTGAACTGATTTTGGATTGTAAAGGTAAAGATTATCATGGAGGAAAATAGGAAAATTAGGTTGGGGATATCCATAGGGGATTTGAATGGAATTGGTTGTGAGGTCGCGTTAAAAACATTTGAAGATAGCAGAATGTTAGATTTTTGCACCCCGATATTTTTTGCATCGAACAAGACTATTTCCCATCAAATGAAGGTTTTGGACATGAATATTATATTTAACGGTGTCCCAGATGCGGCAAAAGCTATAGATGGCAAAGTAAATATTGTGAATGTTTGGAAAGAAATTCCCAATATTCAGTTTGGGGAATCAACGGAGGAAGCGGGCCGTTTTGCGATACAATCATTAAAAGCCGCTGTTGCTGCATTAAAAGAAGGGGTGATAGATGTTTTGGTAACGGCACCCATTAATAAGAATAATATTCAGTCCGAAGAGTTTAAATTTCCTGGACATACTGATTATTTGGCGCAGGAGTTAGAGGGTGAAAGTTTGATGTTTATGGTAACCGACGACCTAAAAGTCGGGCTGCTTACGGATCATGTTGCGGTGAAGGATGTAGCCGCTGCGATTATCCCAAGACTTATTCGTGACAAGGTAAATACCATCGAAAAATCATTAAAGATGGATTTTGGTATCCGCAGACCTAGGATTGCCCTTTTGGGTATAAATCCACATAGTGGTGATAATGGTGTAATTGGAAAAGAGGATGATGAAGTGTTGAAGCCGGTTATTAAGGAAATGGCCAATAATGGTCATTTAGTATATGGGCCCTATTCTGCCGATAGTTTTTTTGGATCGGATGGGTATAAAAAATTTGATGCAATTTTAGCAGCGTATCATGATCAAGGTTTAATTCCTTTTAAGACCTTGTCTTTTGGCAAAGGTGTTAATTTTACGGCCGGTTTAGATAAGGTAAGAACGTCCCCAGACCATGGCACGGCTTATGAAATAGCGGGTCAGGGTAAAGCGGATCCTAGTTCTTTTAAAGAAGCGGTATTTACCGCCATACATATTTTTAAGAGTAGAACGGAGTATCGCGGACTTACAGAAAACGTACTCAAAAAGCAACGAATGAATCGTTAACAGTGCAGGTCTTAGGGCTAAAAGTTATAAAGATAAATAGTTGATAACTATTGGCATTTGTCAAAATAATAGTATCTTTGCACCCGCCTTTTAAGGCAAATATTTATAATTTAAGTTGTACACAATGAAGCAAAAGGAGTATACCATTCCTTTCTCTGGATTGAAACAAGGAAAGCACAACTTTAATTTTGAAATTGATAATACGTTCTTTGATTCTTTTGAATACGATGAATTTAATGATTGCAAAATCAACGTAGCCGTTCTTTTAAACAAGACGTCTATGATGATGGAGCTGGATTTTGATGCTTCTGGAACCGTAAACGTAAATTGTGACATTACTAGCGAATCTTACGACCAACCTATAGCTTCAGAGTTGAGGTTAATCGCAAAATTTGGGGATGAATATAATGATGAGGACGATGAAATTCTTATCCTGCCCCACGGTGAGCATGAGCTTAATGTAGCGCAGTTTATTTATGAAATGTCGGTTTTGGCAGTGCCTCAGAAAAGAGTACATCCAGGTATTGCGGACGGCACTTTAAAGTCGGAAGTATTAGAGAAGTTGCAAGAACTTCAACCAAAAGAAAAAGAAGAGAATACAGCAGAAAACGACCCACGATGGGACGAATTGAAAAAACTATTAACGGATAAATAAAGTTTTATAATGGCACATCCTAAAAGAAAAATTTCCAGAACTAGGAGAGATAAGAGAAGAACACATTACAAAGCGGTTGCTCCAACTTTGGCTACCGACTCAACAACAGGAGAAATGCACCTATTTCACAGAGCGCACTGGCACGAAGGTAAGCTTTACTACAGAGGGCAAGTGCTAGTTGACAAAACAGAAGAGGTAGAAGCGTAAAAACGTTTACTTCAAAAGAGATAACTCCCACCTTTAATTAAGGTAGGGAGTTTTTTTTCGTTTTATAGTATTGCGAAAAGTAGGAGATTGTAGTAGGACAACTTCTCGAATCTTATTTTTACAAGAGTATTTTTTTAAAAACCGACGTGTTATATGTTAAAAGTCACTGAAAATCATTAATTTTCACAACTTTTGACGTCTTTTTGAACGGTTTTTATACAAAAGCAATTAAAATATGACCAAAATAACAGC
This sequence comes from uncultured Maribacter sp., assembly GCA_964569345.1. Classification (GTDB taxonomy): domain Bacteria; phylum Bacteroidota; class Bacteroidia; order Flavobacteriales; family Flavobacteriaceae; genus Maribacter. Next base: position 3,187 of record CAZMUV010000015.1, read on the forward strand.
AGCTATTACCGCTGTGGGTGGATATGTTCCCCAATTTGTCCTTACCAATAAAATGCTTGAGGGCATGGTAGACACCAATGATGAGTGGATTACCAGCAGAACGGGAATAAAGGAAAGAAGAGTCCTAAAAAAGGAAGAGGGAGAAGGCACCTCTTATTTGGCTATTAAGGCGGCCAATGACCTTATCGATAAAAGGAATGTTGACCCTGCAGAAATAGACTTAGTCATTGTAGCAACTGCCACGCCAGATAGCATGGTAGCATCTACTGCGGCCTTTGTAGCATCTGAAATTGGTGCTAAAAACGCCTTCGCCTACGATTTATTGGCTGCTTGTTCTAGTTTTCTTTTTGGAATGTCTACCGTAGCCTCCTACATAGAAAGTGGTCGGTATAAAAAAGTATTGTTGATTGGTGCGGACAAAATGTCCTCGATATTAGATTATACAGACCGCACTACTTGTATTATTTTTGGCGATGGTGCTGGCGCCGTACTTTTTGAGCCGAATACTGAAGGATTAGGTTTACAGGATGAATATTTGCGTGCAGATGGATCAGGAAGACAGTTTTTGGGAATGGAAGGTGGGGGTTCTATTATGCCTGCTACGGAAGAATCCGTAAAAAACAAAAAGCATTATATATTTCAGGAAGGTAAAACGGTATTCAAATTTGCTGTTTCCAATATGGCCGATGTTGCTGAACGCATCATGGATCAAAACAATCTGACCAGTTCTGATGTGACTTGGTTGGTACCACACCAAGCGAACAAACGAATTATAGATGCTACGGCAAACAGAATGGGTTTGGACCACTCTAAAGTAATGATGAACATTCAGCGTTACGGGAATACTACCTCGGGAACCTTACCTTTATTGCTACATGATTACGAAAAGCAACTTAAAAAAGGAGATAACCTTGTATTTGCTGCTTTTGGCGGCGGATTTACATGGGGCTCTATTTATTTAAAATGGGCCTACTAATATATTAAACGACCATCTAAACATATTTTACACTATGGATATTAAAGAAATACAAAGCCTAATCAAGTTCGTAGCCAAATCTGGCGCAAGTGAAGTAAAACTAGAAACGGATGATATTAAGATAACCATCCGGACCGGAAGCCTTAGTTCTAACGAGCCTACTTACGTGCAATCAATGCCCATGGCACAGGCACCCATGATGCATGGAGCTGTTCCACTAGAAACACCAGCTGCAGCTGCTGTTCCTGCTAGTGAACCCGCTGCTGACGATGATTCTAAATATATTACGATAAAGTCTCCTATCATTGGAACGTTTTATAGAAAACCTGCACCGGATAAACCTTTGTTTGTTGAGGTAGGTGATACAATTTCAACTGGCGATGTGTTGTGTGTAATCGAAGCAATGAAATTGTTTAACGACATAGAATCTGAAGTTTCTGGTAAAATCGTTAAGGTGTTGGTAGATGATTCTTCACCTGTAGAATTTGACCAGCCTTTATTCTTGGTAGATCCATCATAATTTTAAGTTTAGAAGTTTTTCAGTTTACGGCTGAAGGCTAAGGCTTTCAAACCAATGAACGACGAAACCATAAACTCTTAAACTAAAATACTATGTTCAAAAAAATACTTATAGCTAATAGAGGAGAAATTGCGCTACGTGTTATACGAACTTGCAAGGAAATGGGTATCAAGACGGTTGCCGTATACTCCAAGGCAGATGAAGAAAGCCTGCATGTGCGTTTTGCAGATGAGGCCGTTTGTATTGGCCCCGCAGCAAGTAGCGAATCGTACCTTAAAATACCTAATATTATAGCGGCTGCTGAGATTACCAATGCAGACGCCATACACCCAGGGTATGGATTCTTATCCGAAAACTCCAAGTTCTCAAGAATATGCGCCGAGCACGAGATTAAATTCATTGGTGCTTCTGGAGATCAGATAGATAGAATGGGAGATAAGGCTACAGCAAAAACTACAATGAAAGAGGCTGGCGTTCCTTGTGTTCCGGGTTCCGAAGGTTTGTTGAAAGATGTTGCAGATGCGATAAAAATAGCTAAGAAAATGGGCTATCCTGTAATGATAAAAGCTACGGCGGGTGGCGGCGGAAAAGGAATGCGTGCTGTTTGGAAGGAAGAGGAGATGCGAGAGCTTTTTGAAAGTGCGGTGCAGGAAGCAACTGCGGCTTTCGGAAACGGAGGCATGTATATGGAAAAGCTTATCGAAGAGCCAAGGCATATAGAGATTCAAGTCGTGGGCGACCAATATGGAAAAGCCTGTCACTTATCTGAGCGGGATTGTTCAATACAAAGAAGACATCAAAAATTGACTGAGGAAACGCCTTCGCCTTTTATGACGGACAAGCTTCGCGAAGCCATGGGAGATGCCGCTGTAAAAGCCGCAGAATTTATAAAATACGAAGGTGCAGGTACCGTAGAGTTTTTGGTAGACAAGCACCGCAAGTTCTATTTTATGGAAATGAACACTCGTATTCAGGTAGAGCACCCTATCACCGAACAGGTTATAGATTATGACTTAATTAGGGAGCAGATTTTAGTGGCAGCAGGAGTGCCAATTTCGGGTAAGAACTACTATCCCAAGCTGCATTCAATTGAATGTAGAATCAACGCTGAAGATCCGTATAACAACTTTAGACCTTCGCCGGGAAGAATAACTACCTTGCATACACCTGGAGGACATGGGGTACGTATGGATACTCATGTATATAGCGGATACAGTATTCCGCCAAACTATGATTCCATGATTGCCAAGTTAATTACTACTGCGCAAACGCGTGAAGAGGCCATCAATAAGATGAAACGTGCTTTGGACGAGTTTGTAATTGAAGGAATAAAAACTACAATACCTTTCCATAGGCAACTGATGGATCATCCAGATTATTTGGCTGGAAATTACACCACGGCCTTCATGAATGATTTCGTGATGGATCCAGAACCTAAGGAATAACAAAAAACCTCCGTCTTTATAGTCGGAGGTTTTTTAAGCTCTACCCTGGCCTAGGAGGAAAAAAGTTTTGTTTTGAATAGTAACTTTGCAGAAAGCCGAAAAGGATATAAAGGGTCACTCCTAACATGCTTAAATCAAATAGGATACGTATCTATACCATCAATTATGAATTTAAGCTACTGGGAATATAAAACTTGGCTTTCCAACATCGATTTTACGGTTGTTGGTAGTGGCATCGTAGGGCTTAATTGCGCCCTGCAACTGAAAAACAAGTTTCCCAAGGCTAAAATAGTAGTATTGGAAAAAGGGCTTCTGCCTCAAGGTGCCAGTACCAAAAACGCAGGTTTCGCATGCTTTGGAAGTATTTCCGAAATACTATCCGATTTAAAAACCCATTCAGAGGAAGAGGTGCTGCAATTGGTTCAAAACCGATGGGATGGCATAAACGCTTTACGTGAAATTTTGGGAGATTCGGTATTAGATTTACAGTTACACGGAGGTCACGAGCTTTTTTTGAACGCCGATAAAGCCTTGTATGAGAAATGTATTTCAGAGCTCGACATTGCGAATGAACTATTACATCCTATCTTTGGCGATGATGCATTTGAACTGTCTCCAAATAACTTTAAATTCAGGGGCATTGAACAAAACTATATCTCTCATCGTTTTGAAGGGCAAATAGATACTGGAAAAATGATGCAAGGCCTTTTGAAAAAGGTACAATCTGAAGGAATTACGATTTTAAACGGAGTTATGGTAAAAGCCTTTCAAGATAATACGAATGCGGTAGCTATAGAAACCAATGCCTTTTCGTTTTCCTCTAAAAAACTATGTATTGCCGTTAATGGATTTTCGGGTGACCTTATAAGGGAAAAAGTAAAGCCTGCAAGAGCACAGGTTATCATTACCAAACCTATTATAAATCTTGCTATTAAAGGCACCTTCCATGTGCAGGAAGGTTATTATTATTTTAGGAATATTGATAATCGAATTTTGTTGGGCGGTGGACGAAATCTTGATTTTGAAACGGAGGAAACTACCGAATTCGGGACAACCAAACTAGTTCAGGACAAACTAGCCAATCTGCTAAAAGAGGTTATTTTATCTGATACTCCTTTTGAAATAGATTATGCATGGAGTGGAGTCATGGGTGTAGGCAAGCAAAAGAAGCCTATAGTTAAACTACTGTCCAATAATGTGGCTTGCGGTGTTCGCTTGGGAGGTATGGGTATTGCTATTGGAACCACTGTAGGAAGGCAGTTGGCAATTACTTTTGAATAGGCGCCACGTTAATTTTTTGAAAATAGTCTAATAGAATTGGATACGGTCAAATATTCTTTTTATATTGGACTCCCCGTAAAATCTTCACCTCAGATAATTTGGCACGTACTTAACCTTGCGAATGTAGTCCGCTACAAGATGGTATACACATAGCTGAACACTATATGAAAAAAGGTTTTGAAAAGTACAAGGCATACGCCTTATTAGGTTTATTGTTGTCCGCTGTTGTTGGATGCTCGGTTACTCAAACTTCCTACCAGCGAGAATACAATAAGATTTGGAGAGAAATGGTGAAATCTGAGGCGTGGCAAAAATCCTTGGAAAAGCAAGCCCAAAAACAGGAGCTCTATGCTAGTGCGGATAATGAAATGGTAGCGGTGGACGAACCGCTTGCCATTAAGAGTAATAGGTTATTTGAAAAAGATTATCAGTCCTTGGTCTCAAGGGCTTACTTTAAGATAATTACAGAGGCAGAAAAGGCAGATGTACGAATATCTTCTGAGTACAAGATGCTAAAAGAGCAGGAGAATAGCACTGCATCGGGTATGGATAAACAGTTTAAAAAGAGGAAGGAAATAGTTTCTAAAAAATACAAGGCACATAAAGCGATGCTGGGTGGACTTAAATCCTGGAATATTTTTAGTGAGAACAAATCGGGTGACTTGGATTATTTTAAGGCCGAAAACCGAGATGCGGTATCTAAAATGAAAAAACAGGGAGAGACTAATGCTCAAATAGTTAACTTCCTAATTTATAAAATGGCTGATTTGTATCATCTTGAAGACTAACGATCAACTTTGCGAGCTTAAAGAAGTAGCCTTTAAACATTGTCAGACATTTGTAGCTGAGCGGCTAGGTCGTTTAAACCGCCAAGCCAAAGAGATTTCCGATGCACTCACTTCCGAAACCAAAAGTAGCGCGGGTGACAAGCACGAAACAGGCAGAGCCATGCTGCAATTGGAACGGGAAAAACTAGGCACCCAACTTGCCGAAGCAGAAAAAATGGAAGCCTTATTACATAAAGTCCCCACAAAAACGACTTCTGAAAGTATTGGCTTAGGCACGATGGTAAAGACGGCTACAGTAATATATTTTATCGCTATCTCGGCAGGAGAATGTACCTATGAAAATCAGAGGATGTATTGTATTTCCCCAGCTACCCCTATTGGAAAATTACTAATGGGTAAGCAGACAGGAGATAGTTTTACTTTTCAATCAAAAGAAAATAAAATACTTATAATTATATGATTATCATGTATTTAACTTAGGTTCGATAACTATTTTTTGTATCTTTTAAGAACCTAAACAATACATAATATCATGACAACAGAAGAAGTAGCCAAAAAACTAGTGCGCCTTTGTAAGGAAGGAAGGTATCCAGAAGCTTACGATATGTACGCCGAAGATGCAGTAAGTATGGAAATGGATGGCTGGGTAGCTGGCGAACAGATAACCAAAGGTAAATCGAACATTTTTGAAGGATTTAACCAGTGGCAAAGTAATATTCAAGAAATGCATGGTGGTAGTGTGGGTGACCCTGTGGTGGCCGGAAATCATTTCGTAGTTCCCATGACAAGTGATGTGACTTTTAAACAGGGAGGTCGCGTACAGATGGACGAATTATGTGTGTACGAAGTAGCGAATGGGCAAATTAAAAAAGCACAGTTCTTCTACGAAGTGCCTCCGCAGTAGAATTTATATCCTATTACTTTATTCCAAACGAGGCTTGCTTCGGTTTGCCTTTTTAAGTGCGGCCTTCTTTTTAGATTTTAACCTTTTTTCTACAGAAGATCTGGAGGGTTTAGAGGGTCTCCTTTTTTTAGGTATAACGAGTGCTTGTTCCATTTGCTTGAGCAAACGCTTAATAACTATAGATTTATTGGTATGCTGACTTCTAGATTCATCGCACTGTAATAACAACCAACCGTTTTTGGAAAGTTTGGACTTTAGTTTTAAACCAAGTCGGTTTTTTTCTCTTTCCGTTAATCCTTTGGAACTAGGAATGTCAAAAATCACCTCCATTTTGGAAGATACCTTATTGGCATGCTGCCCACCAGGACCACCACTACGTATGGCCTTAAATTGAAGTTCCGATAAAATCACATTAGAATCCAAAATACTAGTTTGGGTAAAAATAGTGAAACCAAATATAATCGGTTATCTGACTAGCTTATGAATAGGGGTAATACTAGCAGTGTAAATACAATCAAGGTTAGCGCTAGTAGTGTTTTTTCAAGGTATAATAATTAAAATTAAAACCCCTTAGTGATACCAGTTGCTATGTATTGTATAAAGACTAATAGTTTAATGAAACGCTTTCAAAATCAGTAAAGAAGATACCATTGTATAGCACTAGTTATCGTATTCTTTGGTTAATGGTTTCTAAGGATATGTTGAGGTATACGTTTTTACCAAACTCCAGGGCTCTTGGATGATGAAAAAGTACCATGTCTCCATTGGTTAGTGCTCCTCTGGTGAGGTAGTAACTTCCCATTGGGTAGTTTTCTTTTACTGTAATTGGTAATCCCGAGGAATTTGAAACCTTGAGTTCATGTGCATACACAATAATCGTTTGATCTGAAAGGGCATAAGATTTCAATTGAGACATAGGAATGCTATTGGCCTCTCCAAATAGTGAAGCAATATATAGATTCCTAGGATTCCTATAAAGTTCCATAGGATGCCCTTCTGCGATTATGCCAGTATCTCGCAATACAATCATTCGATTCATAAACGGAAGTACGTCGTTATGGTCATGGGTTGCCACGATGCAGGTAATCTTATTATCCTTGGTGTATCTAAAGATGTTTCTGCGAAGACTATTTTTAAGAAAATTATCGATATGCCCAAATGGTTCATCCAAGAGTAACACTTCCGGCTTCTGCGCCAATACCCTGGCCAAGGCCACACGCTGTTGTTGCCCACCACTTAGTGTGTTTACTTTTTTGTTGGCAAAGTCAGTTAGCTCTATCATTTCAAGCAGCTCTTGTGTCCGTGCCTGTAGTTCTTCCGGATAAAAAACAGAGAGATACTGAGCTATATTTTCTCTGACAGTAATAAAGGGCATCAAATCAAAATCTTGGGATAGGTATTTCATGAACGGCGCACCGGGAACCAAATGATACGCAGGTCCAAGAACAACCTCATCTTTCCAGAAAACAGCACCCTGTTCTAAGTCTAGTAGTCCGTAAATAATTTTGAGCAAAGTGCTTTTTCCGCAACCGCTTTCCCCTATTAGAGCAATATGTTCCCCTTGCTGTACGGAAAGGTTAATATTTTCCAAGACAAGACCTTTATCATAGGCATAAGAAACATGTTCTACTTTAAGCATAGTTGTAATTTGGATACAGTATATTAAAAATCCGCTCTAAACAAGAACGGATTTTTAGATAATTTATTGATGTGTCGTTCTATTCCTTGAATTCCTTCAAAACCGATTGATTCGGCAATTCATTATAACCCATATTGTATAGTGTAAAACCATAAATATCTGCATATTGCTCAATCGTCTTACTAATCGGTGTTCCTGCTCCGTGACCCGCATTAGTTTCAATACGAATTAAGGTAGGCTTGTCTCCGGCTTGTTTTTCCTGTAGTTCTGCTGCAAACTTAAAACTATGTGCAGGAACTACACGGTCGTCATGATCGCCAGTAGTAACTAGTGTCGCGGGGTAGGAAGTGCCTGCTTTTACATTGTGCACTGGAGAATATCCTTTGATATAGTTGAACATTTCTACATCATCTTCAGAAGTTCCATAATCGTATGCCCAACCCGCTCCTGCTGTGAATGTGTGATACCGTAACATATCCAAAACACCGACCGCCGGCAGGGCTACCTGCATTAAGTCTGGTCTTTGTGTCATTGTGGCGCCAACCAATAATCCCCCATTCGAACCACCACGAATGGCTAAATATTCTTTTGAAGTGTACTTCTTATCGATAAGATATTCTGCGGCAGCAATAAAATCATCGAAAACATTCTGCTTTTTGGTTTTGATACCGGCATCGTGCCATTCTTTCCCATATTCGCCACCACCTCTAAGATTTGGAACAGCATACACACCACCTTGCTCCATCCAAACGGCATTAACTATACTAAAGGAAGGTGTAAGGCTGACATTAAATCCGCCGTAACCATATAGGATAGTCGGGTTTTTACCATTGAGCTCCAAGCCTTTTTTGTGCGTAATTATCATTGGTACTTTTGTGCCGTCCTTAGAAGCATAGAACACCTGCGTAGATTCATAATCGGCTGGATTGAAATCGATTTCAGGCTTCCAGTACTGTTCTGAGGTTCCGGTTTCCACATTGTATTTATAAGAAGAGCCTGGGGTATTATAATTGGTAAAAGAGTAATAAAATTCTTTATCCTCTTTTTTGCCTCCAAAACCGCTGGCACTGCCTAGACCAGGTAATTGCACTACGCGCACCAATTTTCCATCATAATCGTATTGGAATATTTTAGATATAGCATCTACCATGTATTCTGTAAAAAAGTAACCCCCACCAGTATTAGGACTTAATACGTTTTCTGTTTCGGGAATAAAGTCGACCCAATTTTCATGACTTGGATTATTTGCATCTACGGTTACTATTTTTTGGTTAGGAGCATCTCTGTTGGTCACAATATATAATTTGGAACCAACATTTTCGATAATAGAAACATCAGATTCTGTATCCTCCACGATGGGAATCAACAATCCGTTAGGATCTTCCAAATCACGAATAAATAACTTGTTTCCAGAGGTGGAAACAGAGGCAGAAATAGTGAGGTAGCGATTATCTTCCGATACGCTTGCCCCGATATATCTGTGCTTTTCGAGGGGAGTGCCACCATAAATTAGGACATCGTTTTTCTGTGCAGTGCCCAGCTTATGGTAATATACTTTGTGCTGGTCTGTTTTTGCAGAAAGTTCACTTCCTTCGGGCTTATCGTAGCTAGAGTAGTAAAAACCGTCGTTTCCCTTCCAAGAGAGGCTACTGAATTTAATATCTATCAAGGTATCTTCAATAATTTTACGAGATTCAGTATCCATTATCATCGCCTTGCGCCAATCGCTTCCACCTTCAGAGATTAAATATGCGGCTAGGGAGCCATCTTTTGTAAAACTGAGACCGGCTAAGGAGGTAGTGCCATCCTCGGAAAAAGTATTTGGATCTAAGAAGACTTTGGCTTCTGCATCGCCCTTCTTTCTGTATACTACATATTGGTTTTGTAAACCATCATTCTTATAAAAATAGGTGTAATCACCTTCCTTAAACGGAGAACCTAATTTCTCATAATTCCATAGTTTCTCCAAACGATTTTTAAGGTCGTTTCTAAAAGGAATGTTCTCCAAATAGCCAAAAGTGGTTTTGTTTTGTTCACTTACCCAAGCCTCTGTTTCGGGGCTTCGGTCGTCTTCTAACCAGCGATACGGATCTGGCAGATTGGTCCCAAAATAGGTATCAATGGTATCAACTTTTGCGGTAGTGGGATAGTTCACAGGGATAGGTTCTCTTTTAGTTTCAGTTTTACAAGCTGCAAGTATAATCAGCGCTACTAGAGTTAGTATTGGTTTTTTCATGGTAAATAGATATGAATCTGGATAAAATTACCATAAAAAAACCTTCAAAATGGTCCTGTTTTGAAGGTTTTAACATTCTTACTAGCATTAACTTATACCAGTTTATGTTCCACCAAATACTCTGCAATCTGTACAGCGTTTGTCGCCGCGCCCTTTCTTAAGTTGTCGGCAACTATCCACATATTCAAGGTATTGCGTTGGGTTTCATCCCTGCGAATACGACCTACGAAAACTTCATCTTTATCGTGTGCATAAATTGGCATAGGATAGGTATTGGTATCTGGATTGTCCTGGACCGTTACACCAGGGGTATCGTTTAGAATATGACGGACTTCATTCAATTCAAAATCGTTTAGAAATTCTACGTTCACGGATTCTGAATGCCCGCCAGCTGTAGGAATGCGTACTGCCGTAGCGGAAATAGAAAAAGAACGGTCATCCAATATCTTTTGCGGTTCGCGTGCCAGTTTCATTTCTTCTTTGGTATATCCGTTTTCCATAAAAACATCACAATGCGGCAATGCGTTTCTTCCGATTGGATAAGGATAGGCCATTTCCCCTTTAATACCGGCTATTTCGTTCTCCAATTGTTTCACCGCTTTTACACCGGTACCCGATACGGATTGGTAGGTAGAAACCACCACCCGTTTCATCTTATATTTTTTATGTAAAGGAGCCAAAGCCATTACCAATTGTATTGTAGAACAATTCGGATTTGCTATAATTTTATCTGACGTTGTCAATTCATGTGCGTTGATTTCAGGCACCACTAATTTTTTATCTGGATCCATGCGCCAGGCTGATGAATTGTCAATGACCGTAGCACCTACTTTAGCAAATTTTGGAGCCCATTCTAAAGACGTGTCTCCACCAGCAGAAAAAATAGCAATTTGGGGTTTTTGTGCTACCGCATCTGCTAAACCTATAATAGTATGTTCCTTATTTTTATAGGATAAAGTTTTACCTATAGACCGCTCTGATGCGACCAGTAATAATTCGGTGATAGGAAAATTACGTTCCGCTAAAACTTTCAGCATTACCTCACCTACCATGCCTGTGGCACCAATTACTGCTACTTTCATTTGTTTCAAATTAACTTTGAGTGACAAAAATAAGTCATTCCTATGGTAGTATCATTAAACCGAACTAAGAAGATTAAAAATATAACAATTTGTTATATTTTTTCCATTAATATAAATTTTGAAGAATGCAAAGAACGGGTAGAAAGTAGTAATATTCAAAAAATCCTTACTGTTGAACCAAAGGATATTAGACGAAAAAAAGAACCGCCAATAGTGTTAGCGAAACAACTATGGACGGTTTTATTGTTAAACTGCAAGTGCAGCGGTATGTCCTGAATGATTTCAGGAAATATTCTTCTTACTTATTTTTTCAAGGAATCCCTGATTTCAGTAAGTAACTCTTCTGCTGTAGGTCCTGCTGGTGCAGCTGGTGCCTCTACTACAGGGGCCTTTGTTTTGTTATAGGCCTTTACGATTAAGAATAATACAAACCCAACTATAATTAAATTAATAATTGCGTTCACCCAATTACCGTACATAATTGCATTCTCTGGCTGTGTAATTGCACCATCTGCTGCAACGACTGCCTCGTCCAATATTACTTTCATATCGGCAAAGTTTATCCCACCCGCGAAGTGACCAATGATAGGCATCATAATATCCGCTACGAAACCTTTTACTACCAAACCTACAGCACCTGCTAAGATTACGGCAACGGCAAGGTCAATGACATTTCCTGTCATTATAAAATTTTTGAATTCTTTTAACATGATTTAGTGTTTTTAATAATGGTTAATATTAAGTATTGCAATGTAGCAAAAAAAAGGCATCTTAATATAATGTTAATTTAGTAGTCAAGAAAGAATGCGACGTTTAACCCTTTGGGATATACCTGTTAACAGCTCATAGGAAATAGTATTGGCAGTTTCCGAAAATTCTTGAGCAGATAATTCAGGGCCAAAAATTATAACTTCATCACCTTCGTTACACTCGATATCCGTAATATCAATCATAATCATATCCATACATACGTTACCGATAATAGGGGCTTTTTTTCCATGGACACTTACAAAAGTCTTGCCATTTCCATAGTGTCTCCCAATACCATCTGCATGACCTAAAGGGAGTGTTGCGGTAAGCTTAGGACTACTTGAGGTAAAGCCTCTATTGTAACCCACACTTTCGCTTGGTTTTAGATGGTGAATTTGCGATATAATGGTTTTTAGACGCGCTACAGGTTTTAATTCGCTGTCTATTTTGGCTTCGTTTCCATAGCCATAAAGGGCAATGCCGCTCCGTACCATATCATATTGGGCATTCGTATAATTTAATATTCCAGACGTATTCAATAAATGTCGAAAAGGGCGATATGGTAATAAAGCATCCAGTTGTTCGGCAATGGTTTGGAAAAGCCTAATCTGTTCTTCAGTAAACTCCTTTTCCGAATGGTCTTCGGAGGCCGCCAAATGCGAAAATACCGAGACAGCCTTAATCTCGTTATTCGTATGGAGAATGGCCGCTATATGTTCTATATCTTCTTCTCGAAATCCTAGTCTATTAAGTCCAGTGTTAAACTTAAGATGCACCGGATAGTTGTTTTGGCCATGCTTTTTAGCTGTCTTTAAAAACTCGTTTAAAATATTCTTAGAGTAAATACTTGGTTCTAGACATCGTTCTATAATACTATCGAAACTAACCTCTTGGGGGTGTAGTACGAGAATAGGCTTTGTAATCCCCGCATCCCGCAAGGCTACTCCTTCGTTTGTATAGGCAACTGCGAAGTAATCGGTTCCTAGTTCTTCAAGCTTTTTTGCAATAACCTCGGTGTCGCTTCCGTAGGCAAAAGCTTTTACAACGGACAAGAATTTGGTTTCTGGTCGTAGTTTAGCACGCAGATAATGATAATTGTGGGCCAAGGCCTTAAGGTCTAGTTCAAGGACCGTTTCTCTTGCCTTAGGCATTGGAATTTTTTGTGTTTATTTCTTCGGATTTTACGTCTATCTTTTTAACACGTTCTTTTAGCATCGCTTTATAAAATGCTCCTCTGCTTAGCGGTTCGTATTCTTCCGTTTCCCCAAGCATAACTAATTTATCGTTATTGGATTTTCTAAAGCTGTAGTTGGCTAAATTGCCGGTTCGGGTGCAGATGGCATGTACCTTGGTAACATATTCTGCGGTTGCCATTAGTGCGGGCATGGGACCAAAAGGGTTTCCTTTAAAATCCATATCCAAACCTGCAACAATAACACGTACGCCCTTATTGGCCAAATCATTGCAAACAGTTACGATTTCATCATCGAAAAATTGTGCCTCGTCAATTCCTATTACGTCACATGTATCTGCCAAAATTCGAATATTTGCGGCTGCGGGTACGGGTGTAGATCGTATTTCGTTGTCGTCGTGCGATACCACCATCTCGTGGTCATAACGCGTATCTACCATAGGCTTAAAGATTTCTATCTTTAACTTTGCAAACTGAGCACGCTTTAGCCGGCGAATAAGCTCCTCGGTCTTACCGGAAAACATGGATCCAGCAATTACTTCTATCCAGCCGAACTGTTCTTTGTGGTTAACGGTATTTTCGAGAAACATTTTGTAATTTTAGACGAAAATAAGAGGTTTTTCCGTTTTTGTTAATAGAACCATAAAGTTATTAAAAAAAGATATCGTATCCAGTCGATATACATTATTTCCATAACGGCTGTTGACATTATATAAAATAGACCTCTTAAAACGGTATATTGATGTTCCCCAATATAATTTGGACAGAAAGAAAAGTAGCAGATGAAACAGAAGTTAAAAGAAGAGTTGATTAGAATGTCTACCGACATAATTACGTCCAGGGACATGAACGATATTCCTGCCTTATATGAAGCGGCTAAAGGTTTGTATGAAAAACTAGCCGTACTCAAATTTATAGAGACGGAATTGAACGACATCCAAGTTGATGTCTCTAAAAATGTTATTGCCGAGAAATTTGAACAAATGGCCAATGCGGTTTTAAGCGCTAATTCCTCGGTCCCAGAAAGTAATCCACACCAAGAGGATATTATTGTTCCCGGGATGGATACTATAAAGGATATGGTTTCCGAGATGCCCAGTTCTGAAGGTTTGGATGCTGTATTGAACGACTTTATGGGGCAACCCGACTTAATGAAGAACGATATGGAAATGTTTATGCCTACGGATGAAAAAAAGGTAGAGGTGCCAAAATCGTTAAACGACCGACTGTCCAACAAGGAACTAAAGGTAGATTTGAATAACAGATTGGCTTTTGTTAAGCATTTATTTAATGATAGCACTGAGGATTATAATCGTGTGTTATCGCAATTAAGCACCATAGATACAGAGGAACGCTCTGTTGCTTTTATCACCAATATGGTAAAGCCCGATTATAAAAATTGGGAGGGTAAAGAAGAGATTGAGCGGCGATTTATGGAATTGATAGCGCGAAGGTTTGCTTAAGTAACGACTTATAAAATTGACATATAAACCCGGCTCGTATGTCGGGTTTTATAGTTTTATATGCCGATTTAAGTATCGTATTTTTATAGAGAATTAATTATATGGGGAAGTTATATTTGGTACCAACACCGATTGGAAATTTAGAGGATATGACCCTAAGGGCCATTCGAATATTAAAGGAGGTAGATCTTATTCTTGCCGAAGACACTCGAACCAGCGGTAAATTGTTACACCATTTTGAAATAGGCACCCAAATGTACAGCCATCATATGCACAACGAGCATAGATCGGTAGATGGTATTATAAAACGATTACAGAACGGAGACAACATAGCGCTAATTTCCGATGCGGGAACTCCCGCAATTTCCGATCCTGGATTTTTACTGACGCGGGCATGTTTGGAACATGACATTGAAGTAGAATGCTTACCAGGGGCTACGGCGTTTGTCCCCGCTTTAGTCAATAGTGGTCTCCCCAACGATAAGTTTGTTTTTGAAGGGTTTTTACCAGTAAAAAAGGGAAGACAGACACGTTTTAAGGTATTAGCCGAGGAAACCCGAACCATCATTTTTTACGAATCGCCACATAAACTACTCAAAACACTTGCCCATTTTGTGGAATATTTTGGAGCTGACCGCCAGGTATCTGTCTCCCGCGAATTAACCAAACTCTACGAAGAAACGGTTCGAGGTACTGCTGAAGAAGTGCTAATGCACTTTACGGATAAACCTGCTAAAGGAGAAATAGTTATCGTAGTTGGCGGAAAGAAATAAAGATTATATTTAGCGAACTAACGTTTTCGCTATGAAGCATCTTTTACTCCCATTAATACCGCTATTTATTGCTGCAACCCTTTTTTCACAAGAGGCGAATGTTCCAATAGTGGAGCAATTGAACTTAGCTGGTCTAGAAAAAGGAAAAAAACATAGTTTCTGGCTAAGCCTTGGCGAAGACCATCTTTCAAACCCTATAAAAATTCCTGTTTTGGTTATCAAGGGGATTTCAGAAGGACCTATTCTAGGTCTTACTGCTGCTATCCACGGCAATGAATTAAACGGAATTGATATAATACATCAACTTTTCGAGAAATTAGAACCGCAGAACTTTCAAGGAACCCTAATCGCTATTCCTGGACTGAATCCTCTGTCTATAGCCAATAATCAACGGGAATTTATTGATGGAGTAGATTTAAATCGCATTTTTCCAGGAAAGGCCAATGGCAACAGGTCGGAACAAATGGCGTATCAAATTGGCCAGAAAATAATTCCTTTTTTAGATTATCATGTAGATTTACACACCGCTAGTTTTGGCAGAACAAATAGTTTGTATGGCAGGGGAGACATGCAAAACGATACTTTGGCAGGCATGCTTCGTGCTATATCACCAGATATTATTGTTTCCAACAAGGGCAAGGCCAGTTTTGGTTCTGCCTCCGGACTAACAATGAGGGCCTTTGCCATACAAAAAGGAGTTAAATCGATTACTGTTGAGTATGGAAACCCACAAGTATATCAAAAAAAAATGACCAAAAGAGGGGTAGATGGAATCCAAAACCTGATGGTGTATCTTGGATTGTTAAAAGGCGACGCCCAGCTGGCTGAAACGACAGCTATATGCTCAAAATCTTATTGGGTATACACGGATAAAGGTGGCTACTTGGATGTTCTAGTAGAACTAAACCAAAAACTAAAAAAAAACGACACTATGGCACTGGTCAGAAACTCTTTTGGAAATGTTATTTCTACATATAAGGCGCCTGAAGATGGCATTATTGTTGGGAAAAGCACCAACCCTATAGCCATTTCCGGTTCACGAATTGTTCATTTTGGCATTTTGGACTAATGGCAACTCCTTGGCTCATAGCAATGTTCACTGTAGTCGCCGTTTACTATCTAGACAGATGGGAAAACACCTATGTTAAATCGGTTTTCGATTGGGTTCCTGCAATTCTTTTGGCCTATATTATTCCTGCTATTATTTCCTATCTTTTTAATGTAGATTATGCTCAGGCAAACATACATGAGTTCAGTAAGGATTATTTTATACCCTTGGCGATTATTGCTGTAATGAGCAGTCTCTCTTTAGGGCAATTAAGGTCTATTGGAGTAAATCCAATATTAGTTTTCGTGGCTGGATCCTGTTTTATTGCTATTTTCCCTGTAGTGTTTATTTGGGTTTTCTCAGACAGTACACTAGTTGCCGATATTTTGGTTGGGGAGCAGTACTGGATGGGAGTGCCCCCTATTGTTGGTAGTTGGATTGGAGGTAGCACGAGCCAATTGGTACTGAAGGAATTAGTGGAGTGTCCGGAAAATATATTTTTAACTGTTTTGGTTATGGACAATCTATTGGTAAATGTATGGACCGTTCTCATGTTCCAAGGCATAAAAAAAAGTTCTTGGCTAAACAAAGTTTTTAATATAACAGATGTCGGACTACCAGAAGACCTAAGAGAAGTAACAGGTAAACGCCTGCATCCTGTGCTAATGGCCATGATACTTTTGGGAGTAGTCGTTTTGTTTAATGCGCTATTGGACAGCTTTATTTTAAAAGTTGTGTTACTATCCTTAGTAGGTTTAGTACTCTGTAATTTACTGCCCAAATGGAACTATGCTTTTGCACTTAAGGCAGGTGGAATTTTAATTATCATTGTTATGGCAGTTTTGGGCTTAAAATTACAACTGGCAACTCTTGGATTCAACCTCCCATTTTTAGGTTTTTTAATTGTTTGGTTGGTAGGTCATTTTATTTTTATGATGGCCGTGGCTAAAATACTGAACGTAAACATGGCTTGGGTACCCATTGCGAGTATGGCCAATGTTGGCGGCATAGCTACTGCTCCAGCCGTAACCGCGGCCTATAATAAAAAATGGATGCCACACGCCATCGTATTGGCTATTTTGAGCATGGCCACAGGAACTTTTTGGGGCATGTTGACGATCTACTTGTTGAAAAAGGTTATCTCATAATGCGTTATTATGATGTTTTAGCTTCTACCATACATGGTTGCGGTAAGGTAGCCATATGAATTAAGTTTAAAAGTTTGGTATGCAAAAACTACTAGCAGAAATACGAAGTTGTGAAGTTTGTAAAGCACATTTGCCTTTGCCGCCTAGACCTATTATTTCGGGCACTAAAAATTCAAAGATTATTTTGGTAAGTCAGGCACCTGGGAAAAAGGCACACGACAATAATAGAGCATGGGACGACCCTAGTGGAAGAAAGCTGCGTGAATGGTTAGGTGTAACGGAGGAACAATTTTATAATCCAGATAATTTTGCTGTATTGCCTATGGGTTTTTGTTATCCAGGGAAAGCAAAGACGGGTGACTTGCCCCCGACTAAGGAATGCGCACCGCTGTGGCATCCCTTAGTTAGGGAACAATTTAAAAACGTGAAATTGATACTGCTTATAGGAAAATATGCTCAAGACCAATACTTAGGAGATAAGGCTAAAAAGAATCTGACTGAAAATGTAGCTAATTACCCCGATTTTCTCCCAAACTATTTTCCATTACCGCACCCATCCCCCGTGAATCATTTTTGGCGCGGAAAAAATCCTTGGTTTGAGGATGAGGTGGTTGGGGAGTTACAAGACTTAATTAACGCTATTATTTAGATAGGTCAATTTAAAAAACGGGAAACTATTGCATTCTATGCTTTATTCTTATTTAGCTGGTTAAATTGCCGTCTAAATCGGTTTTTAATTTATTTTCAATCTTGGGGTTTACCTTTATTAATTCTTTTACAAATTCAATTTTATCCTTCGGAGAAATAACTATGGTGTCAAATTTCCCGTAAGTCAGTTCAATTCTGTCTAGTGAAGGTGCAGGTGATGAGACTAGATTGTTAGACTTTGAAACAGACTTTATTTTATTAATGTCAAAACTCTTATTAAAAAAAATACCGCATCTTACTTTTAAAACTCCGTTCTCCACAATAGTGTATTCAGTCGAAATATTAAGGTGAAGACAAAATCCGTATACCAACAAAAAAATTGAGCCAACTGTAAATATAGCTTCCAGCGGTTCACTTTTGTATGCCATAAAAGCGATTATCGATACGAAGAGTACGGTCATTAAAGTCACTATTGTAAATCCAAATGCTGACTTAAACGTTTTCATTGTATTTCTTTTTTATCAGAACATTGGTTTCAAATTCGCTATGCTAGTCGAGTGTTTTATAGTAATTTTCAATCTATCACACCAAGGCTTAAACTAAGTAATAAGCGGCTTGGACTCTAGGATTTATTAGGAATTAAGGAGTATATTCAAATGCCTTACAGCTAATAAATAGACCCATCATGCTTCCCTTTCTCCCATCCATGTTTTCCTAAATATTGATTACCACTATCAACAGCATCCTCCTCTATAGAGGTTCCCATGGAATCGTTCCAACGGTTCAGGTAGCCAAAAAGGGAGATAACGCCTAACATTTCTACAACTTCCCCTTCGTTCCAATGTTTATATAATCTTTCTTTTATTTTAGCATCCACACCATTCGGAACTTGTGAAGCCTGTAAAGAAAAATCTAGGGCGGCACGTTCTGCTTCGGAGAAGGCTGCGTGGGATCTGTATTCCCAAATATTATCTAGTTGTTCTTGTTCTGCACCATAACGTTCCGCTGCTCGGATGGCATGGGCCTGGCAATAACGGCATCCGGTTGCGTTACTACTAACCCAAGCTATCATCCTTTTTAATGCCGATGTTACTCTGCCCTCATTCGCCATAACTGCCTTGTTGAGGTTTATAAATGCTTTTGAAATAGCCGGCCGGTGCTGCATGGTAAGTACCGAGTTCGGACAAAAGCCTAAGGTCTCATTAAAGAATTTTGCTAATTCGGCTGTTTCAGTACTGTGACTGGCATCAAGCGGTTTTACTAAGGGCATTTATTAAAATTTAGAAGTTAAAATAAGAAGTACGAATCTAAAATTTGGGGTACGCCCCTAGCCTTTTTACAGCTATCAAAATGTTGTACTTTTATCCTCTACAAGAAACACAAAAATTATGGCGACAACAAATCATATTACAACGAAATGGAAAGGCGGGATGGCCTTTGAAACTACAAACCCATCAGGGCACACCGTAAACATAGATGTTGGTCCCGAAGATGGAGGAGAAGGTAGCGGTTTTCGACCCAAGGCCTTAATGTTATCTGGACTAGCTGGTTGTTCAGGGCTGGACGTGGCTATGTTAATTAAAAAAATGAAATTGGAAGTAGACGATTTCCAAATACAAACTATCGCTAACTTAACTGATGAGCATCCTAAATATTATGATAAAGTAGCTATAGAATACCATTTTCACGGAGCCAACTTGAACGAAGAAAAGCTACAACGTGCTGTAGACCTTTCCGTGGAGAAGTATTGTGGAGTAATGGAAATGTTCCGAAGGTTTGCAGAATTGGAGATTAAGACGGTGTTTCACGGAAAATAGAGTTCAAGCGCAAGTGTCAAGTTCAAGTTTAAAAAAATCGGATGGACCAGAAGAAATTTGATTTAGAGGATAGATTAGTCAATTTTGCGGCTGATGTAGCCCTCTTTTGTAAGGAGCACAATCCTACAGGGATTTTAGAAATAAAGCGACTATCTCTCTGAAGAAGCTAAAAGAGTCCCGAATGAATTTGAAAATCCTTACAAGAATAGAATACGGAGATAAAGCTAAGAGATTATCTTTTTTAGACCAGATAGAACAATTAATAAAAATCATTACCACAATAATCCAGAACAAAAGCTGATTTCATCGGTTTTCATTTTAAAATTAGCTTTTGTATTTGACACTTGAACTTTATCCATGCGCTGGACCATAAAACCAAAACCCGAAACAGAACAAATTAACCAGTTGGCCAAAGTGCTAAAGGTTGATGGTCTGGTGGCGCAATTATTATTACAGCGGGGAATTTCTACGTACGAAGAGGCAAAGGATTTCTTTAGGCCGCAATTAGAAGATTTACACGATCCATTTTTGATGATGGATATGGACATTGCCGTGAGTAGAATCGAAACTGCGATTGCCAACAATGAAAATATCCTGGTTTTTGGAGATTATGATGTAGATGGCACAACTGCTGTGTCTTTAGTGTCTTCTTATTTGTTAAGCTACTATCCTAATGTTGCAACCTATATCCCAGATCGGTATGGAGAGGGCTATGGAGTTTCGTACACCGGAATCGATTTTGCGGAAGACAATGATTTTTCCTTAATCATAGCATTGGATTGCGGGGTAAAGGCAATTGATAAGGTCGATTATGCGAAAGAAAAGGGAATTGATTTTATTATTTGTGACCACCACAGACCGGGCGATAAACTTCCGGATGCTGTAGCCGTTCTAGACCCCAAAAGGGCAGATTGTGCCTATCCGTACGATGAATTATGTGGTTGTGGCGTAGGTTTTAAATTGATACAGGCTTTGGGCTCTCGAAAAGGAGAGACCATCTACGACCAAACACAATACCTTGATTTAGTCGCAACTGCCATTGGCGCTGATATTGTACCGATAACCGGAGAGAATAGAATATTAGCTTTTTATGGATTACAGGTTATAAATGAAGCGCCAAGAATAGGATTTAAAGCAATTATAGACCAAGTAAATAAAGCATCCCTGACCATAACTGATGTAGTTTTCATAATAGCTCCTCGAATTAATGCAGCGGGACGGATGAAACACGGTCAGCATGCAGTAAACTTGCTTACGGAAACGGATCTGCAACAGGCTACAAAATTTGCCGCTGAAATAGAAAAATTTAATACGGACCGTAGGGGATTGGATCAAGAAATAACCCAAGAGGCCTTGGTTCAAATTCAAGAAAATCACGAAGAGGAAGGTTTTACTTCGGTGGTTTACAAGGAAACTTGGCATAAGGGTGTTATTGGTATTGTAGCATCGCGGTTGATTGAAACCTACTACCGTCCAACATTGGTATTTACTAAAAGCGGCGATACCCTGGCAGCATCGGCCCGATCGGTAAAGGGTTTTGATGTATACAATGCCTTGGAAGGGTGTTCTGATTATATAGAACAATTTGGGGGACATAAATATGCAGCTGGACTCACTTTATTGGAAAGTCAGTATAACAACTTTAAACATCAGTTTGAAAAGGTAGTCAAGGAATCTATAGACCCACAGTTGCTGGTTCCGGAGATTAGCGTAGATGCTATTATAGAATTAAAAGATATTAATCCAAAGCTGATGCGAATCTTACGCCAGTTTGCTCCTTTTGGACCCGGTAATATGAGTCCAACATTTATGGCTGAAAATCTAGTAGAAACGGGTTATGCTAAAGGCGTAGGCCAAGATGCAGCACATTTAAAATTTGCGGTCACACAAAATGACAGCTATAAAATTGGGGGTATTGGCTTTAATTTAGGAGATAAATTACCCTTGGTAACGAGTAGAAAACCCTTTAGCGCCGTATTTTCTATTGATGAGAACGAATGGAAAGGGAATGTGAGCCTTCAATTGAAATTAAAGGATATAAAATGAAAATAGAGCATTTGGCTATTTGGGTATCCGATTTGGAGTTGATGCGTCGTTTTTATGCCGACTACTTTGATGCAACAGTAGGGGAAAAATATTACAATGAATCAAAGAACTTTTCATCCTACTTCCTATCTTTTGACGATGGTCCCAGATTAGAATTGATGCAAAAACCGGAGATTCGTGCCATTGAAAATAGGTCAAAAGAACATTTAGGGATTAGTCATTTTGCGATGTCCGTGGGATCAAAAGAAAAGGTAAATACGCTGACCGAACAGCTCAGAAATGACGGATTTATAGTTATTGGAAATCCTAGAACTACTGGTGATGGCTATTATGAAAGTGTTGTTATGGATCCGGAACAAAATAGAATAGAAATTACCATATAGTACATGAGCAACGCAATAGACCCTTACGCAGCATTACGCTTTAAGGAATTCAATATATTTTTAGGGGTTCGGTTTGCCATGGTCTTTGCTTGGTCAATGCAGTTCATTGTTATAGAATGGCAGGTGTATACGATGACTAAAGATCCGCTCTCCTTAGGGATTATAGGTTTAATGGAAGTAATTCCTGCTGTAGGGATGGCTTTATTTGCGGGCCATATTGTGGATCAAAAAGAAAAACGAAGTCTACTCATTAAATGTATTCTTGGGTTTTCAGTTATTAGTCTAGGCTTGTTTTTATTGAGCTGGCCCGGACTAGAAAACAAATGGAACACCAAAAGCATATTGTATGGAATTTATGGTTTGGTCTTCTTGGGAGGTTTGGTTCGCGCCTTCTTGGGTCCAACGATATTTTCCTTAGTAGCACTTCTAGTTCCCAAAAAAATCTATCCTAACGCAGCTACGTGGAGCAGTTCTACATGGCAAATGGCCTCTGTTTTGGGTCCAGCTCTGGCAGGTTTTTCCATTAGTATTATTGGGGTGCATTGGTCTATGTGTGTTATTGTCGGGTTTTCGGTAATGGCTTTATTGTTATTATTTCAAATCGATAAAAAACCTATTCTAAATCCCAAAATTGGGGAGCCTATTTTTGAAAGTTTAAAGGAAGGATTACACTTTGTATTCAAAACAAAGGCAGTTTTTGGAGCGTTGACTTTGGATATGATTGCCGTACTTTTTGGGGGAGCAGTAGCTTTGTTACCTATTTTTGCGCAAGATATTCTTCAAGTAGGTTCAGAGGGCTTTGGTGTTTTACGTGCAGCTCCGGCAGTTGGAGCAGCCATTACTATGTTGGGTGCTACGCGCTTTCCACTTCATAAAAAAGCGGGTAAAAAATTGCTTTGGGCTATAGCTGGTTTTGGAGTGTGTATTATTGTGTTCGGACTCTCCACTTATTTTTGGCTGTCTGTCATCGCTTTGTTTTTAAGCGGCGCAGTGGATGGCGTTTCCATGATTATTCGCCAAACTATCCTCCAGTTAAAGACTCCGGATAATATGCGGGGTAGGGTAGCCTCTGTAAATTCAATGTTCGTGGGCTCTTCAAATGAACTGGGTGCTTTTGAAAGTGGCGTAACCGCAAAACTTATGGGAACGGTAACAGCAGTAGTGTTTGGGGGAACCATGACTTTGTTGACCGTTGGTATTACCGCATTTGTATCTCCTACGTTTAGGAAATTGGACCTCACAAAAGATGTGGAAGATCATGAGGCGGAAAACTAGTTAATTGGTTACCAAGTGCTCAAAGACGGATAAGTCTCGCAGAATACATGCGCGGTTTTGAATGGGAATAGTTGGTTTTAAACGCATTCAGTCGTGATAGTTGAGTCAGAGTTATTATTGTTATACTCTAATCTATTTATATAAATAATTGAGACTATGATTTTGGTTAATCTATTTTGGCTTTGCAGCAACTAAAGAAGTTCTGGTCAATCAGTAAATTTTAAAGCGTATTCCAATAGTGTTTTAAACAACCTTAATCATAAAAATTTGTATCTTAGTAATTCGTTTGAGAAAATAAGAATCAAGATTAAAATTCAGTAAAAAATGCGAAAATTACTCACGTTAGTAGCCCTAGGAGCCTTAATGGTTAGCTGTGGAGAAAAGAAAGAAGAAAAAAAGGATGGTTTTGAAATGAACCGTGCTAAAAAAGAAGTAAAAAAGGAAGCGGTCTCAGAAGCTGTTCCTGTGGATATGGATAATAAAGGAGTAGGCCCCTTTACATCTATAAGCTTTGATGACGAAATTAATACGGAAATGGCAACTGCAGGACAAGCGAAATTTCAAGCTATTTGTACGGCTTGTCACATGGCGGAACAGCGCATGATAGGCCCAGCTCTTAAAGGTGTATATGACCGCAGAAGTCCGGAATGGGTAATGAACATGATTATAAATCCTGATGGAATGCTGAAGGAGGATCCAATCGCAAAAGCCCTCCTTAAAGAATACAATAACGCAATCATGCTCAACCAAAACCTCAGTGAGGAAGAAACAAGAAACGTTGCTGAGTATCTAAGAACGCTATAAGCAGATATTATAGATTTATAAGAACCCCTTCAACCAGTTTGAAGGGGTTATTTTTTTAGCAGATAAGCGGTATTAAATAATTTTTTATCCCCCAAGATATGATAAACATAAAAACGTAAGTACGAGTATTTCATCCTACATATTTTTTCCTTGTACCTCCATGTTACACTGAAGCAAACCTATCTTTTCCTTTACCTGTTAGTTTTCAAATAAAGACCAGACTAAAAGATAAATTAAAAAAAATGCAACAAGAACCTATAACGATAGCTGTAGTATCCGATGTGGCCTGCCCTTGGTGCTATATTGGAAAACGAAGATTAGAAGCCGCTTTGGAGCAATGGAAAGGCGCGCCTGTGGAAGTTACATGGCATCCGTTTCAATTGGACCCCACTATTCCAACTTCAGGGTATGACCGCGATACGTATCTTACTTCTAAATTTGGCGATTTAGAACAAACCAAGACTATGACCGACCGTATTGCACAGGTTGGTGCCGAATTGGATATCGATTTTAATTTTGGCGAACAATGGTTAGCGGTAAATACTTTGCCTTTGCACCAATTGTTGCATGTGGCAGGGGAAGAAGGTTTTAAGGAGCAATTAAAAGAACGATTCTTGTATGCCTATTTTACAGAAAATCTACACTTGAACAATGCAGAGGTTTTAACTACTATAATGACTGAATTTGGCTGGGATTCTGAAAAAACACAAGGTATTGTTGGGGATGATAATATTGCTTATATAGTAAAGCAAGAAATCGCGCACTACCAAAAACTAGGTGTTTCGGGCGTACCTTTTTTTATTATCAATAATAAACACGGTATTAGTGGAGCACAGCCTAGTTCTGTTTTTTTAGAAGCATTCCAGCAAGTTGCTCTAGTGAGCATTTTTGAAAAGGGAGAAAACTGTGGTATTGATGGGGAGGATTGTTAGTAACGTTCGTTCATTAACTTTACTTCTAGACTTCGATCTTTTATTAATTATTTGGGTTCGGTACATTAAGAAATACGACGAAACATTGGAGCGTTAAGATATGTGTCCTTTATTTAATCTTCAAATAATTATCAGGGGGTAGATTAGATTACTTTAGGTTAAGTTATTCTTCTATTTCCTTGCCAGCAATTAAAACTTTAAAGAAATCAGCCACCATCGAAGTTCCAGTCTTTCCGCCATCATCAATATTTGATAGTATTATAACCGTGTAATTATCCCGCATAAAATCCATAAGTTCATTATGAATCCCATACCATCCCCCACTATGGCCTTGGATGGTTTGATTATACCTTAGGTCGATATCGATTCCATAACCTATACTTGTATTATAACCCTTTACTTTTGGTTCAAACATTAGTT
Source organism: uncultured Maribacter sp. (assembly GCA_964569345.1). Taxonomy (GTDB): domain Bacteria; phylum Bacteroidota; class Bacteroidia; order Flavobacteriales; family Flavobacteriaceae; genus Maribacter. The sequence goes on from CAZMUV010000015.1 coordinate 28,757, forward strand.
TCGTTGTCTCTTTTTTCAAGAGCTTTCCATTTCGTAACGCTTTTGAAAATTTGAACAAATCCTCTACAGTGGAATAATGGAACCCAGCCGGAGAGGCCTTTGAAAGGTAATAGTCGTTTTTTTTAAGAATCTTACTTTCCCCAAAAAAAGTAGTATATCCACTAGCTTTATTTCGGACCACGGAATCTATTTCCAACTCCGTTGTATTGGTCATTCCCGTTGGGATGAAAATATTATCTTTTACATAGTCGTAATAATTTTGCCCACTCATTTTTTCGATAATTAGACCTAAAATCACAAAACCGGACGCACTATAATCGTATTTTAATCCTGGTCTTGATAACAAAGTATCGTTGGCGAATAGGGGTGTGAAATCTGAAATGTTCCGATATCTTAGTTTATCCAATTGTAAAAATTCACCAACATAAAAATTATTGTTTCCAGATGTATGTGTTAATAGTTGATGTATTGTTACTGAATCTCTTACCAATTTATTGGGATAGTCGGGCAAATATGCTCCAATAGGTTGTTTCAGTTCTACTTTCCCTCTATCATAAAGTTGCAATGTAGCAACAGCTGTTATCATTTTTGTAATCGACGCAAGATTGAATTTAGTATCTAAAGTATTTTCAATACCGTATTCCATGCTTGCAAGTCCAAATGCTCGTTTCTCAATTATTTGGTCATTATGAGCGACTAGGATGGCACCAGAAAAACCTTCTGCTTTTAAATCATATAAAAATGTTTTGATCTCTATTTCCTTGGATTGCCCAAAAGAGAAAAGCCCCATGAACAGTAGAACCGTAAAAAGCAAAATATTTGGTTTGACTTTCATAGGTTGGAATACGTTTATTTCTCTAATAAATTCATCTAAAGGGAACGGATCATAATAATGATGCAATAGTTTTTTGATTACAAGTATTGCTATTATCATCCTCTAATTAAATAGTATTTCAATCCGTTTCAAAGGTTTCCAGACTTAGCTGTTCCCCATCAAAAACGGCATAGGTGTAGTAATTTATCCAGTCGCCCAGATTCGTGTATCTAGATGTTTCGGAAAGTTTTATTTCTAACGGAAGATGTCTATGACCAAAAATAAAATGATTGTAGTGCTGGTTATTTAGTTTCCTTTTGCAATACTGTACCAGCCATTCGTTGTCCTCACCTAAAAATTTTGCATCTTCATCACCTGAAATAAGTTTATTCTTAACGGATAGATATTGTGCTAGTCGAACACCAATATCTGGATGTAACCAACGGAACAGCCATTTACAAAACGGATTGGTAAACACTTTTTTCATGCGTTTGTAGCCTTTGTCCTCCGGTCCAAGACCATCGCCATGACCAATAAAAAAAGAGGTGCCGTTTATCGTATATTGTTGTGGCTCGTGAAATACGGGAATATTGAGTTCTTCTTCAAAATAGCCGTTCATCCATAGGTCATGGTTGCCTACAAAGAAATAAATGGGTATTCCGGAATCTGAAAGTTCGGCTAGTTTGCCTAAGGTTCTTGTAAATCCTTTGGGAACTACGGTCTTATAATCCATCCAAAAATCAAACAGGTCGCCGAGCAAGAAAATTGCACCTGCATCTTTTTTGATTTCATCCAACCAAGCCACAAACTTTTTCTCACGAGGAAAACTTTGCTTCATAGAAGGCGCACCCAAGTGGTTATCACTGGAGAAATATACTTTTTTTCCTTTAGGTAGCGTAATGGTTGTCATGGGTCGTAAATATAATAATTCCCCTTTTGGTGATTAGAACGCTTAGTTATCGCTGGCGTACCACTCGGCAAATGAGGTTTCCGTTTCCTGAAGCCTTAAAGAATGTAATTTGATGTTTTTTGGTAATCTAGCGATGATTTTAGCTGAAAAATCAATCACCATATTTTCGCTCGTAGGCTGGTAATTGGCTAGGATAACACTGTGCCCGCGATCGGTAAGTTCTTTTGCCAATTCTATATGCGGCGTGTTTTTATTAAATACGGTGGAGTGATCAAACTTATCTACAATTTCTTCCTTCACAATTTTTTTCAAATCGGTAAAATCTATGACCATTCCCAGTTTTACATGGGAAGTATCGGTGATAGGTTGCCCAATTACCGTTACAGAAAGTTTGTAGCTATGTCCGTGTACATTACGGCATTTTCCATCATATCCATACAGGGCGTGACCGGTTTCAAAATTAAACTGTTTGGTAATTCGAATATTGCTCATAATCAACTATTGAGCAGCAAAGGTAGGGATTCTTTAAAACGAAATTGATTATTTACCTGTGTTGATGTCCTGTTTTATTCGGTGGGTGTTACTGGTTGAGACCAAGCCATTTCATATAGTATATTTTCTATAGGGTTTTCTTGCAACTTGGATGATGTAATCTTACATCTTGCAAAAAGCAAATCTTCCGTAACTTCAAACTCCGCTAGTGATTCATTCACTACGCTCAACGTTTCAGTCTGGGTTTGGCCTTTTTTGCATCCAATAAAGCTTATTTCATAGGTGACACCAAGCTCTGGTTCAATCTTAACCGAAATTATATTGTTTTGGTAGGTCAACGTTTTAAGTTCGACACCTGTGCTGGAGTAAAAATTTCCCGATTCTAATGAATGTATTAAACTCACTGCAGAGAGTGTGTCTGCTTGTACCATTACCCAACCTCTTCCTGCATTACTCCACGATTTTCCTTTATTGTGATAATGGTGCGAATCATCTGTTGCAAGTCCATACATCAAAGGTTTGTTATTTTTTAAATAGGAGATATTGATAAGGTCCCACATTTCTTCTGTAGAAATATTAGAACTGTCGCCCATATTATGCACCATGGGATGCCCGTTGTATACTTCAAAAAATCGCTCTCCGTTTAATGACATCATATCATCCAGCGTTATACTGTAATAGAAGTTAGGATGGTTGATATGTGGTATCATGGGAACACCGGTTTCCTTTCGCTGTTTAAGCACTTGATTTATATTATTTTGCATCACCTCTGCAACGCTCGCACCACCCATGGGTTCTATTTTTTCTTGAATGTTAGTAGCATTCATATGAATGTGTTTGTCTTCATATTTATCCGTAATTTCTTCTGATTTGATTACTAGAAATGCTCCTTCCTCTTCTAGTTTATCTCGGTATTCTTCATAGGTCTTCAACTTTACTAAAGTTTGTCCTGAGTCTATTTTATGTTCTACCCAATCTGGACCATAGGCCTTAAGATAGTTTTGAAAAGCCTTTTGATAAATTGAATCCTCACGAATAGTTACCCATTTTTCAACGTCTGCAATGGTGTTATGGTCGGATAAGGCCATAAACTCATAATCGCGGGATTTGTACCAGTCTAGAATCACTTCAGGGAATTCGTCCCCGTCACTCCAATAGGAATGTGTATGTAGATTTCCCTTATACCAGTTTTGGATAGTCTCTGTTTGTGTTTCCGGTTTGGTTTCACCACAACTTATGGCTACCGTCAATAGTAGTAAACCAAGGATATTTTGTATTGTAAGGAATTTCATGGGTTCAATTAATTAGAATTCACCCCTAAAGATAGAACTTTAAAACAGTGTTTTGTTGGGTAAGACGACTATTGCAGTAACCGCAATAGTGTACCACTAGAGCACCGGATTAGCCTACCGGTAATTTGAATTCTAATTGATGGCGAAAATACCCACTTCTGGCACTGCTAGATACTTTTACCGACTTATAAAGAGCAAGTATGCTCCACTAATTAAAAGTAGATTTACAATCCTAAGCAAGATAACGCTCCAACGATACAACCTCCCAGAAAGAAATAACCTTTACCTGATTTGGATTCCGGTTATCGTAAACAATTTTTACTTTTTCACCAATTTTGTAGGTTGCAGGACTACTATTAAAACTACTAGTATAGGTTTTCAGTTCTTGATAACGGTCTTTAAATTCGAATAAGGGTGCATACAAGCTTACATTTTTCCCTTGAGTCACTTTATAAGCAATTACGTTTGCGGTAGTACGTTACCCTTTATTTAATAAGTCTTGGCTTTTCTGGTAGTGTGTTCAAGCTACATAGGCCAGAATGGAACCGGACGCAAACAAAACCGAATAGAATAGTATACAAACCTGTATTTTTCTCCTATGCATTAGTAGTTAACGTTTGTAACGTTTTCTGTTCCTTATTCTGCCACCTGCATAAATAACAATGACAATAAGAGCAAGTATCGGTAATATAAGATCACTATTTAAAATTTTTAAAATATCCATGGTACTGTTCAATGATTTGATATCCAAACGGTATCATACCCTTTTTTAGTATGCGTAGGAAGCTTCAGTTTTCTTTGTCGGTTGTTAATGGGAAGCTTACTTTTTGAACTTGGAAAGTGCGTTTCTTGTAAACTCAGATAGCGCCAAGCTACCTGTAATTTTAGCTCTTTCTGTTAACAACGTATCCCAGTGATTGGTATTATTCCAAAGCACCTTTTTCCATTCTAATAAAGCTGCGGGGCTGTAACTCGATAGTTTTTGGGCAAAAAAATCGATTTCTTTATCTAGCTCATCAATCCCTTCAAAGACTTTTGCGTATAGTCCTTTTTCCTTAGCCCAATAGGCATTTTTCCATTCGGTAGGAGCTAGGGACAGTTCTGATAGTGCAGCGGTTCCTATTTTACGTTCCACTGCCGGTGCAATGACCAGCGGTGCGATACCAATAGAAAGTTCTGATAATTTTATGGAAGCGCTCTCAACGGCAAACACATAATCACAGGCAGAAGCCAATCCTACGCCGCCACCCACGGTTTTCCCCTGAATACGACCTATAATCACTTTTTTACAACGGCGCATTGCATTGATAATGTTGGCAAAGCCGCTAAAGAACATTTCGCCTTCTTCCAAATTGGAAACCTGCATTAATTCATCAAAAGAAGCGCCAGCACAAAAGGTTTTTTGACCTTCGGATTTTAGAACGATCACGGTAACTTCGTCATTTTTGGAAAGTTTGTCCAATTCTGCTGTTAACCTATTAAGAAGTTCTAAAGTAAAAGAATTACTTGCCGGATGGCCAAACTCCACCGTTGCGATTTGGCTTACTATTTTGGTATAAAGACTGCCGTTGGTTCTGTTTGTTGTCATGTCATTAGCGTTTTATGTTGGGTGCTCGTTGTCTATTTTAGGCTCAAAGTTAAAAACTAAGTACGTCATTGCGAGGTAAGAAGCAATCTATTTCAAAGTAAAATGGTCTCTCAAAAGTTTATACCCTTTTATAGCGCGGGCATATAAGAACACATTAAGCGCGAATAGCTACAAAATGAACTCCAAAAGTCTTGAACTGCGCTCAGTCTGGTACTCAATTAAAATACCGTTATGAAAGTAGGGGTCTAAACTTCCTCCTGAATTTCCACACCAGCGCACCACCTCTAATAAGCATCCAAACAGAAAAGGCTATCCATATTCCCATTAGGCTCCAATCCATATACTTTCCAAAAAAAAGCATAGGCACAAAACCAAGGAAGGTTGCGGTCAGTAGCGTGTTTCTAAGATAGCGCATTTCCCCCAGACCTTTAAACAACCCATCCAAAACAAAAGCTACGGTATTTATGGGGAGGCCAAGTATTACTATAAAAAAGACGCCATAAAAGGCTTCAAGTACTATAGTTTCTTTTGAGAAAAGCGAACCGATAGGATAATAAAAAGCGAATGCTAAAATCATAAGCACAAGGCTCACGCAACTACCGTAAATTATAATTTTTTTTGAAAGTTCCCATAAGCCATTGTAGTCTTTTGACCCTAACAGTCTTCCGCCCATGATGTTTCCGGCTGCACCGTACCCATCAATAAAAAAGGCAGAGAAAAGCCAGATGTTTATGGCAATAGTATGTGCTCCAATATATTTATCGCCCATTGCTGCAGCCTCTCTTACGGCAAGTATTAAAGCTGTATTCAAGGCTATGGCCCGTACAAAAAGGTTGAGGCTCATCACTACCAACCTTCCTAGTTCTGTGTGCACAGGAAATGTTAGCTTAAGACTGATATTGGTTTTGGTAACCAGCAGAACAAAGGCCATTACCGCCATTACTCCTTGTGCAATTAAACTGGCATAGGCGGCACCTTCCAAGTAGAGTGGCTCTATCCATCCTTCTACACCAAAAACTAGCATAAAATCTAAAATAACATTCAAAACGGCACCGACAATAGCGATGACCATAGGCCAATACGTATTTTGAAGTCCTCTAAAAATACCCATGACTGCAAATACGAACAAGGTTAACGGAAAGCCCCAAACTCTTATACTGTAGTAGCTAATACAATACTGTAAAATTTTCCCGGATGCGTTAAGAAATTCAAAAATTTCTTCAATGATAAAAACCGTGGATAAGAGGATTAGAATACTTAGTCCAATATTTAAATAAATAGCTTGAGCAGGAAGGTTCTTTACTTCGTCTAATTTACCAGCACCCAAGTATTGCGATATAATGGCCGAAATAGCACTGCGGGTTTGACCTAGAATCCAAATAAGCATGGACAAAAAAGACCCTACGATACCTGCTGCGGCTAAGGATTCTAATCCGTCTATGGGAATATTTCCAACGATGGCCGTGTCCGTTATGGATAATATTGGCTCAGCAATACCAGCAATAGTGGCTGGAATAGCAAGTTTGTTAATACTTTTAAAATTAATTGTCGTGCTCAAGAATAGTAGTTAAAGTACCAATTCATAACAATGAAACGGATGTTCGCTTTGATTAGGGAAATAGATATCGGTTAACTTTTGGTAGCCTCTTTGCTCGTAGAAGCGTTGATTGCGTTTATTTTGGCTAAAGGTATCCAATCGGACTGAAGTAAACTGATTGCTGCGGGCGTGATTTTCCCCAAAGTTTATTAATTGTTGAGCAAAACCCTTCCCTTGATAGTTAGGATGCACAGCCAAACGATGTATGTAGAGATGGTTGCCATTATTAGTTAACCAGGTAATTGGAATGTATTCTGCATCTATTAGAATGGATAATACAATACATCCGATTAGTCTATCATTTTGCTTTAACACATACAACTCCTTGCGTTCAATATCGTTTATAAATTGCTTTTCATTTGGATATTCAGCGGTCCACTGATAAATACCCTTGGATTCCATATGTAAGCGACATGCATCACATAGTTTAAGAATATCTGTAATTTCGGATATCTTTGCAAGCTCAATCATAAATTGAATTCAATTTAATTGTAAATTTAGAGTAATAATCAATAAACCAATTATGACTAATATTCTTGTTCCTATCGGCACCTCTTCAGATGCACATGAAACCCTGCAGTATGCAGTAGATTTTGCTTCGGATTTCGGAGCCCGTATTTATGTAATGGAAGTATTTAGTGCAGTCTCTAAGGCAGGCACCTTGGCAAATGTTACAGAAAAAATTGCAGAAAGAGGCAAGGAGCGTTTAAAAGGCGTCATCGCTAAAATAGAAAGCAAGAACGTTAAGATTAAAGTGGTGACCTATAATGGGGAATTGGTCGATGGCCTAAATGATGTGAATAAAGAAATGCGAATAGACCTTATAATTCTAGCACCTCGCAGCCATGATATTCAAGAGGAATTGTATTTAGGAACTACTTCGGGTGGTATTATTAAACGTACAGACATCCCTACGTTGGTTGTACCCAAAGGGACCAAGTACGCAAGTTTTAAAAATATATTAGTGGCATTTAAATCGGGTATATTGAAACGAAAAAGGATATTGGACCCCTTGGTAAACATTGTGAATAAACACAGGAGCAAAGTAAATTTATTATTGGTAAAAACGCCGGGTTATACAGATGATGACCTTAAAATAGATACGGCATTAATGGACATTTGCTCTGAGCTAAGTATCACAGAGAATGCGACTACATACCAAGGTGTTCTGCAGCATTTTGAATCGAAACAACCAGATTTGTTATGTGTTTTTAGGCGAAAAAGAGGATTTTTTAAAAAATTATGGGAGAAGAGTACCATTTTAAAAGCAGAGTTTTCCGCTTCGGTTCCGGTATTGATTTTAAGCGTTAAGAAAGATTAAGATTACTTTGATAGCTTGCTAAAAAGCATTTCCTTTGCGCAAGCCAAAAATGGGGGATTAGCTCAGCTGGCTAGAGCGCTTGCCTGGCAGGCAAGAGGTCACCGGTTCGACTCCGGTATTCTCCACCATGTTTCACAAAGCTTCAAGAGTTTAGAACTTTTGAAGCTTTTTTATTTTGAATTTAACACATAAGCTATATCAAGGAAAAAGGTAATTTCAATTATTCTTGACTCTATATGTGATTCTTCGATTGGTAATTATAGAGCTCGGTCCAACAGTTAGTACGACAGGGAGTGAAGTCGTTTGCCCACAAACATAAGTAGTATCGGTAACCACCACTCGGTATTGATAACCGTTTTTATCTACTCCAGGAGATACAACAGTAAGGTTGCCGCTTGAAGTATCGGTATATTCAGGACCAGTGGCAAGATTACTGAAGGTGATGCCGTTGTCTATACTTACTTGCCATTGGTAAGCCACTACAGTCGCCGTTGCTACGGCGGTAAACGTGGCATTGTTATTTATAACCGTTTGAATATTGTTTGGTGCTGTGCTTATTGTTGGTGTGCTTTCTGCTTCTAGAAAATCAGACGTACCATTAACGTCGATATCATTAGGAGTAGAGTAACCATCGGAGCCAGTAGTAACCAGACCATTGCCATCTACTTCGACAGGGTTTGGCCCCAAGATTCCATCCGTATTGCCATCTGTAAAACCTGCTTCCAGAACATCGGAGCAGCCATCTCCGTTCGAGTCAAGATTTAAATAGTCTGGAGTGCCATCCGCATCCGTATCTATATAATTTTTAGTGTATACCATAGAGTGATAGTGGGTGGGTCCTTGAACATGCTGAGAGAATGAAATCACGTTCGTTGCCATATCGTTTAAAGGAATGGTATTGAAATCCGAATCGGGAGCATTGATGACCATACTCTCCAGAGGGGATGAAACGTTACGTTTGCCTTGTAAGGTTACTGTGCCACTTGCATCAATTTCAATTCGCATTAATAAAAAATTGGGATTGCCGTTCCGCCAGTTAAAAGACCATATATTGGAATTACCACTAGAACTGTGTGTAGTATTATCCGAAGTAAACCGTGCCATCGAACGACCTGTTGGAGCAGCTTGTGGGTAAAACTGCAGTTCAATCGGAAGAAGGTTCACCCCGTTGATATTTAAATTAAAACTGTTATCTAGTGAACTTACATCAATTATCATAGATATAATAGGTCCGGTAGTTATTGTAGTAGACCCACTAGTACCTAGGTTGTAGGCCGCTGTGGCAAATTCTTTAATGGCATCTGGTATTCCGTCATTATCATCATCTAAATCGGTATCGTTAAAAACGCCGTCACCATCGGAATCAATGAGCTGAGCATTTATTGCCGTTGAGGCAAAGCATGTCATCAACAAGAGTAAAAGCAGATGAAAATTTAGTCTTATTTTCAGTTTTCGTTTCAACATAAAATTGATAATGACTATAGTCATTAGTTGGTATAAATCACAAACATATACTTAGCGCTATTACAAACTAATCCATTTTAACGATGGTATTTTTTTAAAACTTAACTCCCTATTCGTAAAAACAAATAAAACACAACAGTTTTGTACGTTTCTTTTATAAAAATAAGCGGATGATACCAGATGCAATAATTGATGTTGTAATAATAGAGTAAAGCATTGTCAATACCCACAAATAAAATGTCTGGCGTTCGCGTGGAAAATAGATTGTTTCAATACATTGGTGTTTATAGTTGTTTGAATTTTAGATTTGATTTAAAACCCTTACGAAATATTTACTTAAATCATGCTGAAGTATGCTATACTTTGCGGGTACAGGGCATAGGAAGGTCATTATATACGAATTAATTTTCAGTAACATGTATAGATAGAAATAAGATGAGCGAAAAAGACTTTAATAGAATAGGTTTTAAGTGGAACGGTCAAAATCCCATAGGGTCTGTACCATTTCTATCCATAAATAGCAGATGAATAGGAAATGTCTTTCTCTCATAGAAAAAGTGTAGTACCCGAATCGGTTCCTTTCCCTTTGATGCTAATACATATGGCACGCCAAAGCTCGGTATTCAAAAAGCCCTGTATAATTTTTGATTGTGTTTTAGCTCCAGTCTTTTCGGTGCTGGATTTTGCCAAAAATTCACATTCAACTTCAAGACTATTATTTAGTTTCTGCGAGCTTACTAATGATGTCAGATGTCAATCGGTTTTCGGCATAGGGATTATTGGCCAACCAGACCATGGTTTGCGCTATATTTCCAGGTGCAATGGTTTTGTATTTTGTTAAAGAACCCACCATGGCAAAATTAAAAATGGTCATTACCTGTTTAAAGAGATATTCTCCAGGTCTGCTTTCATTTCTATCGCCACCAATGAGGCTAGGCTGCAGGATATGGGTTTTTGGTAGGCCTAGTTCTAAAACAGCAGCTTCCATTTCTCCTTTTATCCTATTGTAGAAAATAGAACTCTTTTGGTCTGCACCCATAGCCGAAACAACTAGAAAAGAAGGGATGTCATTTTTCTTGCAAAGCGATGCCGCAGCTACAGGAATTCCAAAATCTATGGCCCTGTACCTTTCTTCGTCGGGTGTTTTGGCTTTTGTAGTGCCAATGCAGCAGAATACTTCATCGGCAGTGAAATGTTCTTCTTGTTCGGTTAGCTTTAAAAGGTCACACTTAAATTCCGCCAGTTTTGGGTGGCTAATTTCTAGCGGTTTCCTTGTAAATACTTTTATACTAATATAGCGGTCATCATGGAGAAGGAATTGTAGGAGGATGCCACCCGTTAATCCGGTAGCTCCCAAAATAATCGCTGTTTTATCTACTTTTTTCATAAAATTTAAAATTAGTATAAGATTAAAATTGACGTTTTAATAAGGTGTCCCCACAGCAATTTCTGCTAAATACGTTAAATGTAATTTAAATTTTAAGGAAGTAGTTTTTATTCTAGCTCTAGGTGTATAAAAGTATTCGTTCCAACACTACATTCCGCAACATATTAATTTGGGTTTTAAGAGGCCACCCAAGTCTTAAATTCTGCTGCTTTGGCTTTGCTTACCACAATCTGTTCTGCTGAAGCGGGAGTTACCTCTACGATAAGCTTCCCGTTGAAGTATTGTTTTATTTTAGAAAGGGCATCGCGTCGTAAGATGCACTGCCGGTTGATTCTGTAAAAGTTATTAGAATCCAGTTCTTCCTCTAATTCCTCTAGTTTACCATCTATTACGTAGGATTTATTATCAAAAGTAGTGGCTCTTACAACTCCTTCGTCTATTTGAAAATAAGAAATATCTTGTGTTTTTATTGGAATAAGCTGGTCTCTATGGTTTATGAGAAATGTAGTCTTATAAGTCCGCTCTTTTTCCTTTACTAAGTCTAGTAATCCTTTAATCTGATTGTCTGCAATACCTTTATCTTGCTTCTGTTCCTTAAATTGTAGGAGTGAATCAGAAAGCTCGTCTTGGTCTAAAGGTTTTAGAAGGTAATCTATACTATTTACTTTAAACGCTTTCAGCGTGTACTGGTTATAGGCTGTGGTAAAAATTACAGGAATTATAATGGGAATCTGTTCAAAAATTTCGAATGAAATACCATCTGCCAAATGAATATCCATAAACACTAATTCTGCTGATTGTGGTTTGGAGAAATAGGCTACGGAGCTCTTTACAGAATCTAACACCTTTATGACCTTAATATTGCTATCTATGCGATTTAACAGATACGTTAGGTTATCGCTAGCGGCTAGTTCATCTTCTACGATTACGACGTTCATAAGGATTTTATTAAAGGGAGTTGCACGCTAAAGATATCATTTTCTGTACGTACGGTAAGTTCCTTACGTAATAAGAGTATGTATCTTTTTTTTAGGTTCAAGAGGCCGTTTTTTGTGCCTTCCGCAAAGGTTTTTCTTAGTCGGATCGGGTTGTCCACATAAATAGAGCCATCCTTGGAATAGATATTCACTTTTAAAGGATTGGTTTCGGATATCTCATTATGTTTTACTGAATTTTCAACTAGTAGTTGCAACGCCAATGGAGGTATCTGCAGTTCTAAATATTTTGGTTCTATATTGATATCTATGGCAAAGCGGTCACGGTATCTGGTACGTATTAAAAAAGTATAGCTTTCTAAAAATTTTAGTTCGTCCTTAACGCTTACCAAATCGCTATCACCACTTTGTAAGATGTAACGGTACATATAAGATAGTTTTTTAACGAACTGGGTAGCCTGTTCATTTTCACGTATAAGGGACGTCAATGAGTTGAGCGAGTTGAATAAAAAATGTGGATCAATCTGATTTTTTAAAGCTATAAGCTCGTTCTGTAAACTCTGTTGTTTTAGGTGCTCGTTCTCTATTCTGCTTTCTTGTTTTTCAACCTGTAATCTTAATATCCTTCCAATAAAAAATAGTGCCAAGAGCAGAATAGTGTAGGTAAATGCAAGGAAACCCTTATCCTGCTGATTCATTTCTATTCGTATTATATGTGGATATAGAAATTCAAAAAAGCTTAAGGTTGCGATTAATACGGCAATATTAATCAGTACCATAACATTTAGTCGTACGGCGGTAGACCATTTGTATTTTGCATAGCCGACATTTGCATTGAGCTGTAGAATTGCCCAAGAGAACAAAAAGAAGAAAACAAAGCGATACATGAAATCTGCAATCCAAGCTACAGAGAATTCCTCACCGCCCTGGCTAACCATATCATAGATAAAGATGGTTTTGGGAACAGACACTAACGTAGCCAGTAACAAGGCAATCTTAACGATGGAGGATTGTTTAACGTGTCTTAGGGCCATAGGTAATTATGCTAGGATTATTTCAAAAATACGTCAATTTTACAGGAACTACTTTTATTAATGTTTGTGGTAAAGAATGGAATTAAAATCAATTCGGGCGGGGTCGAGAATACTAAAGATTCTCCACTCCGCCCGAAAATGATAGGGTTCTAAAACGTTTAGTTTTTCAATAGTTAAAACTAAACGATTACTAATTATTTAGACAGTGCATTAAAGCTATTTGGAAGATATTTTTGGGTATTAAAATCCAATATAAACTCTTCTTCCAGTTCAATCACAACGATTTCTTCAATGTCAAATACCATTCCTTTATATGCATTGAAACCTTCGGGTAAATATTCTTTAGTGTTGAAGCCTAAATTTATTTCTTCCTCAATCGCTACTAGCCCAAGATAATTAGGCGCTGTTTCCAATCCTGCATACGGGTTAAAACCTTCGGGCAAGTACTGGGCAGTATCGAAACCTAATTCTAATTCTTCTTCAACTTCTATTAATTCTATATCGTTTATGTTGTTGTCGTCATTTTCGGTTTGGCACTGTGGGTAACTTGTAAAGGAAACCAATGTAGCACCCAAGAACAGTAGGCTTAGAATTGATGATGCTTTTTTCATATTATTATATTTAATCAATTTATATAATCTATTTTAATTGAGCAGCAAAGGTAGGTTGGTTATCCCCCTAAAAATGAGAGTTTCTAAGTGAAACGTCTAAATTTGAGTTTGAAGCGACTTTTTAGCGAAGCCAGTTATTAATACCTTACTCCAATTTAGCCTGGAGCCACAAGATGTTTAATAACTCGCCCTTGATAAAGAGGTGGCATATGCCTTTAGCTTACTTTAAGAGCGGCCTGATTTAATTGACAAGTATACTATCATTTCGCTATTTTCTAGAGAAAAGAATACTTCATTATTTTGGAGTCGCTTTCTTTTCATTCCTTTCATGGTATCTTTGTTAAAGACATAATAATGTATGCTATGAAAGTCAGAGAATTCTTTGTTTTAATTTCGATTATCGTTATCGTCGCCATAATCGGTATTTCGTTTGTTTGGCAACCGGTATTATGGTTTTTCCTATTGGTAGGCCCATTAGTTTTAATGGGTATTTTTGATATGTTACAAACGCACCATACCATAAGACGAAACTTTCCCTTGCTTGGCAGGTTTAGATATATGTTGGAATCTATACGACCAGAAATTATGCAGTATTTTGTAGAGACCGATACAGAGGGAAAACCCCTGAACCGTATCTTAAGGTCTACGGTATATCGGAGGGCGAAAGGAGAAACCGACACCGTGCCTTTTGGCACGCAAATGGATCTTTACGAAACGGGCTATGAATGGATGGAGCATTCAATGTATGCAAAAAGTAACCCGCAAGAATTAGGCGAATTTCCTCGAATCATAATTGGAGGAAAGGACTGTAAGCAACCCTATTCTTCAAGTCTTTTGAATATCTCTGCAATGAGTTATGGTTCTTTGAGCAAAAATGCGGTTTTGGCCATGAATCAAGGTGCTAAAATGGGTGATTTTGCGCATAATACAGGAGAAGGCGCTATTAGCGATTACCATTTGCAGCCAGGAGGAGATCTTATTTGGCAAGTAGGAACAGGGTATTTTGGTTGTAGGAAAGATGACGGCACTTTTAATGAAATTACGTTTCAAAAAAATGCAGTAAGGCCCGAGGTAAAAATGATAGAGATAAAACTTTCACAAGGGGCTAAACCAGGGCATGGGGGTATTTTACCTGCTATTAAAAACACACCTGAAATAGCAAAAATAAGACACGTACAGCCCGGCATAGCCGTGCATTCGCCGCCATCCCATTCGGCTTTCAATGATCCTATTCAGTTTATGCATTTTATAAAAAAGCTAAGAGATTTATCTGGTGGTAAACCTGTTGGTTTTAAGCTTTGTATTGGAAGAAAGCAGGAATTTATGGATTTTTGTGAAGCCATGATTTTTACTGGAGTTACACCTGACTTTATTTCGGTAGATGGAGGCGAGGGCGGAACAGGTGCTGCCCCAGTAGAGTTTTCTAATTCAATGGGAATGCCAATGCGGGAGGGTTTAATATTTGTACATGATACCCTTTTGGGCTTTGGGCTGCGACAGCAAATAAAAGTCATCGCTGCTGGTAAAATCATTACTGGCTTTGATATGGCAAGGGCGATGGCGCTTGGTGCGGACGGTTGTAACAGTGCGCGCGCTATGATGTTGGCTGTTGGTTGTATACAGGCCTTGCAGTGTAACACGAATACCTGCCCAGTTGGTGTAGCTACCCAAAATAAATCGCTAATGAAAGGACTTGTTGTAGCGGATAAGGCGCCTAGGGTAAAAAATTTCCATGAAGCAACGATAAAAAGCTGTCTAGAACTAATTTTTGCTGCAGGTCTTCAAGGGCCAGAGGAATTAGGACGTGAGCATATAAGTAAGCGTATGGGTATGTTTGAAGTCAAGAGCTATGACGAGATTTATCCGTACATACCTGAAGGGAGTCTGCTGGATATTGCCAAAATACCAGATAGCTACGCTCGGTATTTTCAGCTAACAAGAATCATGAAATAGTTTATTTGGTTATAGAAAAACCAGCCGCGGGTGTTTAGGGCTCTTGTTCATATTACCGAAACATGGACTTATCCTACTTTTTGATTTTTCCTTGATTAAATTACTGATGGGTCTTGGTACTGGTAGACCAAGAAGGGTTGGTTAAGTAGAAATATCTTAAACCAGTCTGTTCGTTTTTTAAACCTTAGCGCCTAATTTTTAGTATTACAGTATCTTGTTCATTTCGTAATTGTCGATTTGAGAATCATATTTTCTGAACTTCGAATTTGGTTTTAATAAAAACTTCGATAATAAAAATTAAGCTATTGTCTTGGTTGAAAGGAAACCAAGAATTTGGGATTTGGCAAATACAGGTCGGAATTACAATTTATATGTAAATTTAACGTTAAGTAATTGTAAATATAAAGTATTTTTATGTAGCTTTATTATGCGTTAAAAGCAAAAAACAATGAAGAGAGATAGCAACATACTAAAAATTTTAACCCAATCGTATATCACCCTTATTGAAAACTTACGATTGTATGGAATTAAGTTTAGGAATTTTCACACCTTAATCTACAGTGTTTAGAACCTAGGGTAGTTAGAATTTTGGTTCAATCAGCACTTATTACCATTCTATTATAAGGCCGTTTATAGTTCAATTCTAAAATAGCCTCCAACACATAGGGATTTTAATCTTACGTTTTAGTTGATTTAGATGTTGCAAGAATAAAATATTGATTTTACTCCTCCAGATTATACCATTCTATATCATTTAGGTTTTCACGTCTTCCCATTTCTTTGGGTGGATAGTTGGTAACTAGATAGTCGACTATAACTTCCTCATTTTTCCCTAAATCCCATAAATTTTGGGTCTCTTGCATCCAGCGTATGGTGGCTACCCAGCGTTCTTTGTTCATATGATTCTGTATGACTAGTTTGGAGGAATGGCAATTGGTACAATTATTAACCGTTTCCATAAGCCCGGGAGCATCTATAAATCCGGTACGCACATGGATACCATTTTCTATTTTATCGTAATCATCTTCGTTTGGTATAGCAACTACAGTTTCTTCAGGTGTTTGGTTTTTGAAGGCAGATAAGGTAGGGTCGGCCATGAGATAAATACCCATAATTATTATAACACTTATAAAGCTGCAAAGCACAATCATCAGCCTATAAATGCCACGTACGTTTTCTCTAAATTTGGTATACCTTTCCTCCATGCTTACGTGACTTTTAAAGCTATGCGTTGGCAGGCGTTGTTCAGGTATCCTTTGGGATTCCAGCCAGGAATTAACATGGGTTGGGAAGTTCCGTGTGTATCTGTAGCTCTGGACCATACCTCATAATAGCCTTTTTTAGGAAAAGCTACCTGTGCGGAAAAGTGTTGCCATGCCAAACGATTTGCCGGTTTTTCTATGGGGCACTCTTTCCAGGTAGCACCAAAGTCTATGGAATATTCCATTTTTGCAACTTCCAGTTCTCCAGCCCAAGCATGGCCTCTAATATTCAGTTTGTTTCCTTCGCTAATCATGGCTCCCGTTTTTGGGTGGGTAATCAATGATTTCACAGGCATGGATTCTATAATACACATGTCTTTTTCGGAAACCTTTTCCCCTGGCCCCACAGGGTTGCAAGGAACCCTATAGGAATCTCCTGTCATTTTAGTTCCGTCATGAACTTTGTTACGTATGCTAATACGTTCTATCCATTTACCCGATACGGATGCGGGCCAACCTCCTGCCACCAAACGTAAGGGATAGCCATGAACTAAGGGAATATCCTCTCCGTTCATTTCAAAGGCAAGCAAGGTTTCGTCTTGCAAAGCTTTTACCATTGGTGCACCGCGGGAAATAGGTTCCTTTTTTGGGTCTCTGCTTAGATGTTCATCTATTGCGTGATATCCTATATACACAGCATCGTTCTTTATGCCTGCGTCTTCTAATACATCACGCAAACGAATACCAGTCCATTCGGCACAGTACACCGCACCAATAGTCCATTGGTTGCCTTTTGTGGATGGGTTGAACTCTGCACGCCCATTGCCACCGCACTCTATAGTAAGCTGGTAGGTGTATTGTTTAAATGTTGATTTTAGCTGGGCCAGGGTGTAGGTTTTCTCCTTATTAACTGATTCGCCGTCTATGGTGAGCGTCCAGTTTTTCACATTTATGCTTTCGGGAACAAGACCATTGTTCCTAATAAAAATATACTTGTTGGGCGTTATTTTGTCATCTAAAAGATGCGCCTGTGCCTCCATATTCCAAGGCTTATCATTCAGAAGTACCATTTCGCTGTCCTTATTAAACATTTTAAAGGGATCGGGATTTTGTAAACCTAAGGGAATATAGCCGTTTGGGAGGCTTTTGCCGAAAACGATTTCGGTACCTAAGGCACTGGATAAAGCCGCCAAAGCGGTTCTGCCTATGAATTTTCTTCTTTCCATCGTAAATTTTTTACCCCTTCAATATATGATTTTTTATTAACTAACGGTTTGCTCTTCTGATGTCAAAGATACCGGAAGTTCAAAAACTTCCAAGTCAAAGTAGGGGATAGCGGCAAAGAGGTGGTCAAAAATATCGGCCATAACATATTCGTAATTTTCCCATCTCTTATCTGCACTAAACGCATATATTTCTAACGGAATACCTTGTGGTGTGGGTGCGAGTTGACGCACCATTAGGGTCATATTCTTGTTGATTGCTGAATGATTTTCTAGGTATTTTGAAATGTATTTTCTAAAAAGACCAAAATTGGTCAGGTTTCTACCATTTATAGCCAAATCCTTGTTGACCTTATTTTTCTGGTTGTACTCCCTAATTTGTTGGTTCCTGGTATTTAGGTAAGGTTGTATCAATTGAATTTTTTGTAGGTTCTCTATGTTGGTATCCGATAGAAAACGGATACTTTTCTGACGTATAATAATCGCTCTTTTGATACGCCTACCTCCAGAGTCCTGCATGCCACGCCAGTTTTTAAAGGAATCCGAAATAAGTGCATAGGTGGGAATCGTAGTAATGGTCTTATCAAAATTCTGGACTTTTACCGTAGCCAGGGTAATCTCTACTACGTCACCATCTGCACCGTATTTTTCAAAGGTGATCCAGTCGCCAATACGCACCATATCATTGATGCTGACCTGGATACTTGCCACGAGCCCTAAAATAGAATCTTTGAATAACAATAAAATAACGGCAGAGCCAGCCCCTAAAGCCGTAAAGAATTTCCATACACTAACTTGGGTTATGATAGCGAAAATGGTCAACATACCTAAGGCCCAAACAAAAATCATGAATACCTGTATGTAGCTATCCATAGGTTTATCCCTAAACTGTGGTTTTGTTTTCAGGTAGTCATTCGTACTTCTGAATATTTTTTTGACTATTGTAATGGTAAGTACCACAAACAAAACCTGAAGTACTTTTTGGGCAATTTCGCTAGCATAGTCAAAGCCTTCAAAAGCGATGGGAACCAAATGAAATAACAGGAATAGAGGTAAGATATGGGCTGCATTATGTGGGACCTTATGCGCAACAAGAAAATTATCGAAATTGGTCTTGGATTTTCTAGCTAACCGCACAGATACCGAACGTATTATTTTCCAAGCGATAAGGTCTAGGATGTAGGCAAGAACAAATATTAGAATAAGCAGTATACCCATATTTAAATATGCAGCAATGTTTTCATTCATTCCTGTTTTTAGTAAATAATTGTATAGTAGATTAAGGTCGCTTTCGTTCATGTTAAATGTTTGTTTTGAGCATAGCGTGATAAATTTAATGCCCTTATCGCTTCAATTTTCGGGTACGGAACAAGGATACGCTAAACAGGGCGTTTAAAGAATACATTTAGCTAAATAATTACTTGGTGGCTAAGTTTAGGTGTTTTCTGTTTAGCGCAACAGTAGATTGTTTAAAACAGCTACTTTTAATAATTCTTAGGATTTAATACTTTAGACGAATATCGACCTTAGCCTATTGAAAAATATTTTATTTAGTTAATCTTTTACTCAATTCTTCCAAGGATATTCCCTTTGTTTCCGGCATTTTTGTTATTGCCCAAATCAATTGAAGTACCATCATGGCACCAAAGAAATAATAGATATACCAAACAGCGTTTCTCAGTACTCCTTCTGAGGCATCTAAGAAAAATGGTGTAATCAAAGTAATTATGGCGGCAAAGACCCAATGTACACTAACGCCCCAAGATTGTCCGTATGCACGTATGCTGTTTGGATAAATTTCTGAAATAAATACCCAGATTACGGCGCCTTGTCCAATTGCGTGGGATGCTACAAAAGAGCAGATAAAAATAAGTGTTAGCGTAGAACCTAGCTCCATCTGAAAACATAACCCCACCATAACTAAACTTATAATATATCCTATAGACCCAATGATAATAAGCTGTCGTCTGCCTAGTTTGTCCAATAAGCGAACACCAATTATGGTAAATATTAGATTTATGACACCAATGGAAATCGAATTGAATAGGGATTCTTTTCCACCGAGTCCTGCTTGTTCCAGAATCTCAGGCGCATAATAGAGCACAAAATTAATTCCTGATAACTGATTGAAAAGAGCAATGAAAAAACCTAGCCAGAGTATTTTAGAATACTTCCTTTGAAAAAGGTTTTCACTTTTTTTGGAATGATTTAGATTCAATTTTATTTCAAGTAATTGTTCCTTGGCCTGTTCTTTAGGATGTATTAGTTCCAAAACTTTTAGTGCAGCCGTATCGTCTTTTTTATGTAGAGCCAACCATCTTGGACTGTTGGGTACCTTAAACACCATTAGGGTATAAATAAATGCAGGAATAGCCTCTACACCTAGCATCCAACGCCAATCGTTTGCGCCATCAAAACCTTTTAATAACCAGTTAGAAACAAAGGCAATCAAGATTCCGAATACTAACCAGAATTGATAGAGTCCGCCCATTTTACCTCGGTTTTCCTTAGATGTAATTTCAGATATATATATGGGAGCGGCTACCGAGGATATACCAACACCAACACCACCAATAAATCGAAAGAAAGAGAAAGAATACGGGTCTTGTGCGAGTGCGGAACCTATTGCAGAAATAAAGAATAAGATACCTATCCAGAACAAGGTTTTTTTACGTCCAATTTTTTTGGTAGGAATTCCTCCAAATAGTGACCCGAATACTGTTCCCCATAGCGCCATGCTCATAATAAAGGTACCGTGAAACAGGGGAGAGGTGTCCCATAATTGTTTTATAGGCTCATTAGCCCCACTGATAACAACGGTGTCGAAACCAAATAAAAAGCCCGCTAGAGCTACCGTAATGGACCATACTACAATTCTGTTCATGAAAATAAATTTAACATCTTCTAAATATAAGGAAAGAAAACTTTAACACGCTTCACATCTTAGATAAGTATCTTTGGAGAAGATGGGATTGTAAATTAAAAATATAAAAGGTATGAAAGGAAAAGTAGCATATATCACTGGAGGAACAAAAGGAATTGGATATGGTATTGCCCAATCTTTATTAGCTATTGGAATGAAGGTGGCTATTAGTGGTAGGACAAAGGAAAGTGTGGATAGTGCTTTAAAAGACTTGGATAATGATAATGCGATTGGCGTAGTTTCAGATGTTTCTGTTTTAGAGGATGAGATAAAAGCGGTAAAAGTGATTCTTGAGGCCTACGGGAAGCTAGATGTAGTTTTGGCGAACGCCGGAGTTGGACATTTTGCGCCAGTAGATGAACTCACCGCAGCTAACTGGAACCATATGATAAACGTTAACCTTAACGGTGTTTTTCATACCTTGAAAGCATCAGTAGGGGCATTGAAAGCTTCTAAAGGGTATTACATGACAGTCGCTAGTTTGGCAGGAACTAACTTTTTTGCTTCTGGCGCGGGGTATAACGCCACTAAATTTGGGGTCGTAGGGTTTACCCAAGCTGCGATGTTGGATTTACGAAAATACGATGTTAAAGTAACCACGATTATGCCAGGTTCGGTTGCTTCGCATTTTAACAATAATGAACCTAATGAAAAGGATGCCTGGAAGATACAGCCGGAAGATATCGGTGCCTTAGTAGTAGACCTATTGCGTATGAATCCTAGGACATTACCTAGTAAAATAGAAGTACGACCAACACGACCGGATAAGAAGTAGTTATACTTCTTTTTCTAGGAAAGGGATACTTGGGTCATTTATTTCTCGGATAAGATTATGCAATACTACTTCAAATTCAGACAGGGTTTCATTATCTATTAAAGTTTGTTTAGGTCCTCTTGGAGCCTCTTTTTTAGCGAATAGAAGTACGCCTTCCTTGAGGTTTTTCAATGAAATAATACCAGCCTCTATCGGCTGGTTTGGATTTTTTTGAGCGTACATATAAGCGTAACACAATAGTTGAAATGCCTTGCTGTACTTGTAGTCATCGATTAAATTTTCCCATGACATGATTTCAACATTTTTTCGCTCTACTTTACCGGTCTTGTAATCTATTATTCTGGTGGTGCCGTCTACCACATCTATACGGTCTAGTTTTCCTTTTAGTGTTATAGACCGCTTAATTCCGTCAATATCTAGAGATACTCGCATGGGCTCTTCTAGGGCGATGATTTTTATAGACTGGTGTTCCAATTGTTTTACTTCGGAATCTATAAAGTTTGAAATATATTTATGTATTACATGAAAGGATAGATAGTTTTTTCCTGTGCTGATATCACCATCCAAATAGGTCTTTTGAAAGTTACGTTGTATCGTTTTTAGGAGTTTGGTCTTAGCTTCAAGAAGATGGTCTCTTGATAGGGCTATACCAACATATGGGGTGTATAATTCTTCTAAGGTGTCATGAACGATAGTGCCGAAAGTGTTAGCGGCTATAGTTTCTTCTACTACTAAGGTATCATTAATACCCAATAGGTTTTGTTTGTAAAAATCAATGGGATTACGAATGTAGTTACTCAAGGAACTGGGGGAGAACCCTTTACTGGAATAGTTTTGAATCCTATGTAATAAGTTTTCGGATTTTGTGATGGAGTCTAGGGAGCTAATGATTGGTTGTAACTTAGGAGAAGCTATTTTTTCTATTATATCATCTCTATTGTCTTCGGTTAATAGCTGGGATATCAGTCTACTTTTTTCACCACCCTCCAAAACATCCGGTTCTGTGTTGTACAACAGATAAATATTTTTTGCCCTTTGTAGTAACCGATAGAAGTGGTAGGTATAAACCGCATCTTTTTCCTTGTACGTGGGTAGTCCGTGTGCTATTTTTAAATCAAATGGAATAAAGGAATTATTAGATTTTCCGGATGGAAGGATTCCTTCGTTTACAGATGTGAGTAGGACAGTTTCAAAATCTAGATTTCTGCTCTCTAGCATACCCATTAATTGCAGACCTTCTAAGGGATCTCCCTGAAAGTCTAAGGTTTCTTTCGATAGTAGTTGTTTAACAAGATTTTTTAGGGCCTTTAGGTTAGTAATATATTTATAGGTAGTAGCTAGCGCTTTAACTTGCACAAACAGAGTATGAAACTTATAAAGTTGCTCCAAGGCCAGGTTATTTTTGTCAGCTATAAACGCTTCTTTTAAAAGTGCTACCAGATCGTTACATTTTTTTAGAAAGTATTGCGGGGTGTTATTTTCTTTGGAAAACAGGAGTTGCATGACTGCATGACTTGTTCCTATAAAATTTTCAATTTCTTTTAGTGTGACGAAGGTCCAATTCCTAATCTTAATTGTGTTTAAAATGGCAGCTAGGTCAATCTTATGGTGACTGAGTAGTGCTGCGCAATATGGGTGGGTGATAAAACTTATAAAATCTTTAAAAAACCAACCTTTGTTATTGACGACTTCATGTAGCTGAAAAAAACCTAGGAACAAACCAGCTAAGGGAGTAAGTTCTAATTTTTGTCCCATTGTAATGTTTACAGAGGGTATAGAAATAGGAACCGCATTAAGAATTGGGGTCAACAACGTTTCATCACCAAGTATTAAGGCAGTATTTTTCAAGGATTCTGGGCTGTCTTTATGCAGTTTTGATAGTAAGTTGCCTATATATTTTGCTTGTGATACATTTTTGGGAACACCTATTATTTCAATATTTTTCTTTTGTAGGTAATAGTTGCTGACACCTTTTAGTTTATTGTTCTTAAAGTAGGGCCAGTTGGCTTTATGTTGACGTATAAAGAGGCCTGCGTCGTGTATATAATCTGCTAAAAAGTAGGGGTCAATATCCCAATAAATCTCTGAGGGATTAGTTTTTAAGATTGTTTGTATAATTCGGCTTTCTGCTTCGTTAAGCGCATTAAAACCTAAAAATATATGTACGTTGCTTTTCTTTTTTAGATAATTATCTAAGTTTTCTGAAGCTTGCCTATAAACTAGGCCTTGGTGCCCAATTCCTTTGTTAATTAAGTTTTTGTTGAAGGAGTTATATATGGGGAGGATGTTTTCCCAAAAACTTAGGTAATTCTCTATAAGTGCTGTTTTTTCAAAACTGGTAGACCAATGATTGATTTCTTGTATAGCGCTCAGATTGGAGAATAGAGCCTCTGCATCAACAAGATAGCGGTCTACTTCGTTAAAGTCCTGTAGTAGTGTTTCTCCCCATGTTAGGAAGGTGTCGAAGGTTTCCTTTTTATAGCTGCCGGTTTGAAGATACGCAGTATAAAGCTCGAATACTTGTTCGGCGTTCGTGGCGTATGATAGTCCAGATACGTTTTCAACAAACTCTTCTATGCTATAGACGTTGGGGGCAAATATAGTTTTACCTGCTTTTTTAGATATAGCTTCCTTTAGAAAGGTGCCTGCACGTTTACTAGGAAGCACAAATACTACATCCGATATTGATGATTGCTCTTCCCATACTTTGTCAACTACGTCATCTATAAAAGTTCGCATGTTGTAAAAATAAAAAAGCTCCGCGAATTGCGGAGCTTTTTAAATATTAAAACACTTAGTTTTTAATAACTTATTTTACTAAGTTAATTTCTACTCTTCTATTTTGCGCTCTACCACTTCTTGTGTTGTTAGTAGCAATTGGCTTGTCTTCACCTACTCCGAGAGCAGATAATCTGAACTCTTCGATTCCTTGATCAACTAAGAATTCTTTTACAGAAAGAGCTCTTGACTCGGAAAGGCTTTGGTTCAATTTAGCGCTACCTACACTATCAGTGTGACCTTCAACAGTAAACTTAGCGTTAGGATATTCTTTAAGAATTCCAATAATATCTACCATTACAGCAGTAGATTCCGCTTTGATTGAAGACTTACCTGTGTCAAATAAAATTGTTTTAGCGTAATTGTTCAATGCTTTTTGAACCGCTTCTGTAAGCTCAGGGCATCCTTTGTTAGCAACAGTACCAACCGTATCTGGACAAAGATCATCTTTGTCTAATACAGTATCACCATCTCTGTCTGGCCATGGGCATCCTTTGTTTTCAGCAGGACCAGCTTCGTTAGGACAAGCATCATCTTTATCAGCAACACCGTCACCGTCAGCATCTGGACA
>CAZMUV010000016.1:0-24060 GCA_964569345.1 uncultured Maribacter sp.
TTGCCATATCTATAGTCATGGTCTAAGAAGGTGCTACATTCTAACCCGTTCTGAAAGTACTTCAGAATTTTTGGTCAAAAAACCAGATGTTATGGGATTAGATAACCATAAGAAAGACGTTTCCATAAACCCTTTTCTTTACTTGATAATTGCAACCATATAAATACGTGAATAGCGTGGAATTGTAATATGATCAAAGAAGTACTAGAGAAGAGGATTTTAGTTTTAGATGGTGCCATGGGTACCATGCTGCAGCGCCATAAGTTTACCGAGGAAGATTTTAGAGGGGAACGTTTTAAGGATTGGGAGTACCCATTGCAAGGGAACAACGATTTATTATCCTTAACACAACCAGAGGCAATTGCCGATGTGCACCGACAGTATTTTGCTGCCGGGGCAGATATTGTAGAGACCAATACATTCTCTGGTACTACAATAGCCATGGCAGATTATCATATGGAGGGGCTAGTGTACGAACTTAACTTTGAGTCGGCACGTATTGCCAAAAAGGTAGCCCAAGAATTTACGTTAAAAGAACCTCATAAACCCCGCTTTGTGGCAGGGAGTATAGGCCCTACCAATAAAACTGCGAGTATGTCTCCAGACGTAAACGATCCAGGCTATAGGGCAGTTTCTTTTGATGAACTGCGTATTGCTTACAAACAACAAGTAGAAGCTTTGTTGGATGGTGGTGCCGATTTGCTTTTAGTTGAAACTATTTTTGACACCTTAAATGCCAAGGCTGCCTTATTTGCCATCGAAGAAGTAAAGGAGGAGCGGAATACTGATGTTCCCATTATGGTAAGTGGAACAATTACAGATGCCTCTGGAAGAACCCTTTCAGGACAAACGGCAGAGGCTTTCCTTATATCCATTTCCCATATTCCAATTTTAACTGTGGGCTTTAACTGTGCTTTGGGGGCTAGTCAGCTTGTGCCATATTTAGAAGTATTGGCTAGTAGAACCTCTTTCGGAGTTTCTGCGCACCCTAATGCCGGTTTGCCCAATGCCTTTGGAGAGTATGATGAAACACCGGAACAGATGGCGGAACAAATTAAAGAATATGTAGAAAAAGGATTGGTAAATATTGTTGGAGGATGTTGTGGAACAACTCCTGAACATATTTCAGCAATTGCCAAGTTGGTTGAGCAATACCAGCCTAGAAATTTTAAGGTTGAAAAGGTATGATGATAGAATCTAAACCAAAATACTTAAAGCTAAGTGGTCTTGAACCACTTGTGGTAACCCCAGAAACAAATTTCGTTAATGTTGGGGAAAGGACCAACGTGGCAGGTTCCAAAAAGTTTTTAAGGCTTATTAAGGAAGAAAAATTTGAGGAAGCACTTGAGGTTGCAAGAGATCAAGTAGAAGGTGGCGCTCAGATTATAGACATCAATATGGATGATGGCCTCATTGATGGAAAGGAAGCCATGGTCAAGTTTTTAAATCTTGTGATTGCGGAGCCCGATATTTCGCGAGTGCCGATTATGATTGATAGCTCTAAATGGGAAATAATAGAAGCTGGTTTGCAAGTAGTGCAAGGTAAATGCGTGGTCAACTCCATCAGTTTAAAGGAAGGCGAGGCAGAATTTATACATCATGCAAAACTAGTTAAGCGCTACGGTGCAGCCGTTATTGTGATGGCTTTTGACGAAGTGGGACAAGCGGATAATTACGACAGACGAATAGAAATAGCCAAGCGTTCCTATAATGTCTTGGTAAATAAGGTTGGCTTTGCTCCAGAGGATATTATTTTTGATCTCAATATTTTTCCCGTTGCTACGGGTATGGATGAGCATAAAATGAATGCGCTCGACTTTATACGCGCTACAAAATGGGTGCGGGAAAATCTTCCGCATTGTAGTGTAAGTGGAGGTGTGAGTAATGTGTCTTTCTCGTTTCGTGGAAATAACCCCGTTAGGGAGGCAATGCATTCCGTCTTTTTGTATCATGCTATTAAAGCTGGTATGAATATGGGTATCGTGAATCCGACCATGTTGGAAATTTATGATGATATCCCCAAAGATTTGTTAGCGCATGTAGAAGATGTAATGCTCAATCTCCGTGATGACGCTACCGAAAGACTGCTGGATTTTGCAGAATCTGTTGTTGGTAAAACCAAAGAAAATAAGAAAGACCTATCCTGGAGGGAAGAACCGCTTCAAAGCAGAATTACAAGGGCCTTGGTTAAAGGAATAGATCAATATATTGTTGAAGATGTAGAAGAAGCAAGACAAGCCGCGGAGAAGCCCATTGAAGTCATTGAGGTGAATTTAATGACAGGAATGAATGTGGTGGGAGACCTTTTTGGAAGCGGAAAAATGTTTTTGCCACAGGTGGTGAAATCGGCTCGTGTGATGAAAAAAGCGGTAGCATATTTGTTGCCTTATATTGAAGAAGAAAAATTATTGAACCCCCAAGAAGGAGATACCGATGGTGTAGGAAAAATTTTAATGGCTACTGTAAAGGGTGATGTACACGATATTGGGAAAAATATTGTAAGTGTGGTCTTAGCTTGTAACAACTATGAAATAGTTGACCTAGGTGTGATGGTGCCACCAGAAAAAATCATAGATGAGGCCATAAAACATAACGTAGATATCATTGGGTTAAGTGGTTTGATTACACCTTCCTTGGACGAAATGGTGCATTTGGCAAAGGAGATGGAACGGAAAAATTTCAAGGTGCCATTGTTAATAGGTGGAGCAACCACAAGTAAAGCACATACTGCTGTAAAAATAGACCCACAATATAGTCAGGCTGTTGTACATGTCAATGATGCTTCTCGCGCGGTTACCGTCGTTGGTGACTTACTCCAGAAGGAGACTTCTGATGGATATAAAAAAGCCATAAAGCAGGATTACGATGTTTTTCGAGATAAATTTTTGAAACGTTCTGTCAAGAAAGAATACAAATCCATAGAAAAAGCTAGGGAAAACAAGTTTAAAGTAGATTGGGATACTTCAGAAATCGTAAAACCAAATAAACTTGGAATCCAGGTCATAGAAGATATGAATTTAGAGAAATTGGTCCCATTTATAGATTGGACACCCTTTTTTCGAAGCTGGGAACTCCATGGAAAATATCCGGATATTTTAACAGATAATGTGGTCGGGGAACAGGCTACAGATTTGTTTGCAGATGCCCAGAAAATGTTAACGGAAATAGTAACCAAGAAAAAATTGAAGGCGAAAGCTGTTTTTGGACTGTTCCCTGCGAACACAATCGATTCTGATGACATCATGCTCAGTATATCCGAGACTTCGGGGGAAAGGTTTGTTACTAAGAAAGGTGAATCTAAAACCTATACCTTCCGAACCCTCCGTCAACAATTACAAAGGCGCGAAGGTGTTCCCGACTACGCCTTGGCAGATTTTATCGCTCCTAAGGAAAGCGGTAAACAAGATTATATGGGTTGTTTTTGTGTGTCCACCGGTTTTGGAACTGCGGAATTAGCTACGCAATACGAAAAGGATTTGGATGACTATAGTTCTATAATGATTAAAGCCTTGGCTGACCGTTTGGCGGAAGCTTTCGCGGAGTATTTACACAAAGAAGTGCGAACCGAACATTGGGGTTATGCTTGGAGCGAAGAATTAGCTAACGAAGAATTAATTAACGAAAAGTATAAGGGCATACGCCCTGCACCTGGGTACCCTGCATGCCCGGACCATTTGGAGAAATTAACCATTTGGGAAATATTAAAAGTAGAAGAAAATATTGGCGTAACCCTGACGGAAAGTTTGGCGATGTGGCCAGCGGCATCTGTTAGTGGATATTATTTTGGAAATCCTGAGGCAAGATATTTTGGTCTGGGTAAGATTAAGGGAGATCAAGTAGAAGATTTTGCTAATAGAAAACAGATAGAATTGGAGAAAGCGAAAAAATGGCTGGCACCTAATATTGCAGAGGAATAAGGTGTAGATGTTTTAGAAAGCAATGGAACTGGAAGCGTGGATGAGGTGAATAGAAATTAACCCGTACTAAACTACTTAAGTTTTCTTAAGGAGCGCCTAGATAAAATAATGCGTTAGGGATTGGAACGACATCTTTTTTGAGTCTTTTTACTCAAAAAAACATAGCAAAAAGCCCGCCTGCCATTAGGCGGGAACGCCAAATAAAATAAGTAATTAAGTATTAATTAAAAGAACCCGATTAAGAGTCCCCCCTTTGGGGACTAGGAGGCCATTATGAAAGTAACAGACCACATTAAAGAAGCGAAAGGGAAAACATTATTTTCGTTTGAAATTATTCCACCGGTAAAAGGACGTAATATTCAAGAGCTATATGGTAATATAGACCCGTTGATGGAGTTTAAGCCTCCCTTTATTGATGTGACGACTTCTCGTGAAGAATTTATCTATATTGATAGGGACGGACTTTTGGATAAGAAACTTACACGTATGCGTCCGGGTACTGTTGGGATATGTGCGTCCATCAAGCATAAATACGATGTGGATACCGTACCACATGTGCTTTGTGGTGGATTTACCAAGGAGGAAACCGAGTACTTATTGGTAGATTGTCATTATTTGGGTATAGATAATGTAATGGCGCTCCGTGGCGATGCTATGCGAGAGGAAAAGTATTTTGAGGCAACAAAAGGAGGACACCCTTACGCTACAGGTTTGGTAAAACAGATTCAGAATTTGAACTGTGGAAAGTACCTGCACGAGGTTATTGAAACGGATGACTGTGCGGATTTCTGCATTGGTGTTGCTGGGTATCCCGAAAAGCATTTGGAAGCACCTTCTTTGACATCAGATTTAAAGCGTTTGAAAGAAAAGGTTGATGCCGGTGCCGATTATGTGGTTACCCAAATGTTTTTTGATAATCAAAAGTATTTTGAGTTTGTGGAAGCTGCCAAAGCCATGGGAATACATGTCCCAATTGTTCCCGGGATTAAACCGATTGCCGTAAAACGACATTTACAATTATTGCCACAGGTGTTTCGGATAGATTTACCACAAGATTTGATTGAGGCGGTAGATGATTGTAAAAACAATAAGGAAGTTAGACAAGTAGGCATTGAATGGGCTATTCAACAGTCCAAGGAACTCAAAGAAGCTGGCGTGCCAGTTTTACATTACTACTCGATGGGAAAATCGGATAATATTAAATCAATTGCTAAAGCTGTTTTTTAGTTGTTAGTCTATGGCGTGTTGTTTGAGGTTTTATTAGTTGGTGAAGTAGTTCAGGGTAGTTTTTTGAAAATAAAAAGTAATACAATTCGTTTTGCTTCTTTGCGAGGGGCTAACCTAAGATTGATGTTGTGAGCGATAATTACACTGAGATGGCGATCTGTTTTAATAGTTGGTAATTTGTAGTGGAAAGTAAAAGAAGAAAAAGATAAACACGTTGTGCTATTTTGTTCTGAACCTGCCTTTGAAATTAAAACATCGTGTTCCCAGCCAATATTTTTTCCATTCCCCATTTCCATTACAGAACTCCTTACCTTTGCGCCCCATGAGGCAGATTTTTATTTTTTGTGCTTTATTATCCTGTGCTTTTTGCGTATCTCAAGATAGCGAGGAAATAAAAAAATACACGATAGATGCGAGTCAGTTCTATGGGTCTGTGATGCTACATAATCCAGATATTTCCCATTTAATTTCCAATCATCCTGCTGGTTTTATTCTAAGCTATAACAGAAAAACCTATGGTTCGCGTGAATGGGAAGCTTTGTACAAGTATCCTGATTATGGCGCGTCGTTCATTTATCAAAACATGAACAATGAGACTTTAGGGAACAATTTTGGGGTGTATGCCCACTATAATTTTTACTTTTTTAAGCGAAATATCCAGTTTAGAATAGGCCAAGGCCTTTCTTATAATACCAATCCCTACGACAAGAATACTAATTTTAGGAACAATGCCTATGGCTCCGATTTTATGAGCTCTACCTACTTGATGCTTAACTACCATAAAGAGAATATTTTTAAAGGCTTAGGGTTCAAAGCAGGGGTATCGGTGATACATTATTCGAATGCCAATGTGCGGGCACCAAATACTTCTACCAATACCTTTGCGTTCAATGCAGGTTTGGTCTATGACCTAGACGGTGGGGCCGAGTTAGAATATATTCCTGCCGGACCTAAGGAAAAAGTTACTGAGCCGGTACGTTACAACTTAGCCTTACGGAGTGGTATTAACGAGAGTGATATTATAGGTTCCGGACAGTATGGCTTTGTTGTTTTATCTGGTTATGCAGACAAACGTT
The DNA here is from genome assembly GCA_964569345.1 of uncultured Maribacter sp. Classification (GTDB taxonomy): domain Bacteria; phylum Bacteroidota; class Bacteroidia; order Flavobacteriales; family Flavobacteriaceae; genus Maribacter. The sequence goes on from CAZMUV010000016.1 coordinate 6,221, forward strand.
TGGGTAGAAAAAGCGCTATTCAGCTAGGGGCTGATGTATTTTTCTCCAATTTTTTAAAGGAGTTGATACGTTTTCAAGGCACCTCTTTCCCTGAAATGGATGTAAATATTGACGATGATTACAGAAGGGTAGGCCTTTTTATAGGTCATGAATTGTTTATTAATAAAACGAGTATTGTAACGCAGTTAGGCTATTATGTCTATTATCCTTTTGATTTTGAAGGTAGAGTGTATAATCGGGTAGGGATGAAACGCTATTTTGGTGATAAGGTTTTTTGTGCTGTTACCCTTAAATCACATGGAGCTGCGGCCGAAGCGGTTGAGTTTGGAATAGGAGTTAGATTTTGAAAACATATTTTAGAAGTGAGATGTTAGATTTTAGACAATTAAATAAGGCGGTGTTTCTAATGTATAGAATGATGCAATATGCGGTTTTACTTAGTATCGCCTGTTTTTTATTTTCCTGTAATTCTGAAAATGCACCAGATTGCCTTCAAAATGATGGGAAACTAATTAGGCAGGAAGTTGTCTTAGCTAGTTTTGATAAGATTACGGTTTTTGAGAAGGTAGCTCTTGTCTTAAAAGAGGGACCTGTACAAAAAGTAGAAATTGAGACCGGAGAATTCTTAATAAACGAAGTAACTGCAACCATAGATGGAGATCGATTGATAGTGAGAAATGATAACGGCTGTAATCTTTTTCGAGACTATGGGATTACCACGGTTTATGTTACCTCACCAAATATAACCACCATTCGCAGCAGCACTGGGTTATTGATTCGTAGTGATGGGGTTTTGGCCTATCCCAATCTCAGTTTGATTTCTGAAAGTTTTAATAATCCGGAGACAGAAACTACCGATGGTTCGTTTGACCTAAATTTGGCTACCAATACCGTATCTATAGTGGTAAACGGTATTGCTTATTTTAAGTTATCAGGAACCACTACGGATTTTATTGTGACCATTGCAGCTGGCGATTCTAGAATTGAAGCTGAAAATTTAATGGCCCAGAATGTGGTGCTAAATCATAGGGGAACCAACGATATTTTGACAAATCCCCAAGAATCGGTACGGGGTATTATTCGTGGCACTGGGGATGTGATTTGTTTTAATCGCCCACCAACCGTTGAGGTGGAGGAAATATTTAATGGCCGCCTTTTGTTCAATTAATATGCTGATGTATTCTTAATGGCGAATCCTATCCTAACATATCTAAAAAATATATTTGCTTCTAAAAGGATTATAGGGGATGACAACAACTTGAATGCTTTGGTAAAGGCTGATAATTTGTTGCAAGGCTTGGTGAACGAAAAGCGCGTACCAGGACTTTCTATTACGGTGCTAAAAGATGGAAATCCTATAGTGCAAAAAGGATATGGATATACCGATTTAGAGGAAAAGCGTTGTATTAATCCCAAGAAAACCCTCTTCCGAACCGCTAGTGTTTCTAAACCTATTGCTGCCACAGCCTTAGCCTATGCGGTTGCTAAAGGGGATATTGATTTGGATGCATCATTCCGTGATTATGTTCCTTATTTCCCTAAAAAGGAATGGGATTTTACGATTCGGCAATTGGCGAGCCATACCGCTGGAATTCGAAGTTATAGAGGCAAGGAATTTGCTTCAAATAAACCCTATTCCATCAAAGAAAGTATTGCTATGTTCAAGGACGATGCCTTACTTTTTGAACCAGGAAAAGGATATGAATACAACAGTTTTGATTGGGTATTGATTTCCTTGGCCATACAGGAGGTAACTGGTATACCGTTTCAGGATTATGTAGCTGAACAAGTGTTGACGCCTTTGGGATTACAACATACCATAGCGCCACAACAGTTCCCAGGGGATGAGGCATTAGTCGGTAATCTTTCCCTTAATGCGCAAAATAAATTGGAATATGCTACATGGTATACCAAAATTCGATTAGGGTTCCGTGAAGCGATTCCGGTAAATAATTTTTATAAATTGGCTGGAGGTGGTTTTCTGAGCACATCGGACGATATTGCTAAATTTGGTCATGCTTTCTTGGATGATACGGTTTTGAATAGGGAAAGGCGCTCCGAGTTTCTAACTTCTGCAGTAGTCAATGACAAACTAACGTATTATGGTTTGGGCTGGCAAGTAAGTGAAGATAAAAAAGGGAGGCCGTATTTTGGGCATGTTGGGAGCAGCGTTGGGGCCTATTCCAACCTTTTTGTGTATCCGGAGCAGCAAATGGTTTTTTCAATCCTTATAAACTGTACCGACCCTAAGGTGCAGGAAACTTTGGATGAAGTTATAAACGGGTTACTTACGTTATCGGATAATATAGGCTAAATTAAGCCCCGACACTATCTTGTTTTGGATTTTCGATATTTAAAAACGAACTCTTTAACTTTTTTAGGATCAAAACAACTGTAAAGGATTTAGAAGAGTAGCTACAAAGCTTTCAACTTAATGGAGTGTGTTAGCGCGAATAAAGTTGTAAGTACTATTTTTAAAGTTCATTATCAATTTTACTCTATGTTTTATACTACCCGTAACGTACTGTTTTCTCTTTTTTTATCGCTCTTATATTTTAATTGTTCTGCGCAAAGAGGAGTAGATTTAGATGAATTGTCGAGAACCTATGCCGATGCTAGTTTGCCTTTGTTAAAGGAGCTTTTGAGTATTCCAAATGATGCTTTTTACCCAGAGGATATTGAGGAAAACGTGTTGTGGTGCGAAAAAGAGTTCGGGAATCGGGGCTTTTCTACACAACGCATCAGCACAACTCATGCGCCCCTATTGTTAGCCGAAAGAAAACATCCTAAAGCTAAAAAAACGGTTTTGATTTATCTTCAATTAGATGGGCAGCCTGTGGATAGTACCCAATGGTTTCAGGAGAGTCCATATATACCGGTTGTGAAAAAGAAAAATCAAAATGATGAATGGGAGGAAGCGGCCTGGGATTCACCCAGTAGTATGGATGATGAATGGCGTATTTTTGCTAGATCGGCTAGTGATGCCAAAGGTCCTGTAGTGATGTTTTTGGCAGCCTTGGACGCCGCCGCCTCAAAAAATATAGTCCCTAATTATAATATCAAGATTATTATGGATTTTGAAGAGGAATTGGGCTCGCCAAGATTGCCAGATGCGGTTATTCAAAATGCCGAATTATTAATAGCGGACATGTTAATTATTTTTGATGGTCCACGGCATATTATTAATAAACCAACATTGACTTTTGGTGCGAGAGGTATTGCTACCGTCACTTTGACAACCTATGGTCCTGTTGTTCCCCAACATAGTGGTCATTTTGGAAATTATGCGCCTAACCCTGCTTTACGCCTTTCCAAACTTTTGGCTTCTATGAAGGATGATGACGGACGCGTAACGATACCAGGGTTTTATGATGGTATAAACATCGACATTGAAACCGCGCAAATTTTAAGAAATGTCCCAGATAATGAGGAAGAAATTAAAAAGAGACTTCAAATTGTAACACCTGATAAAGTTGGTGGCTCTTATCAAGAAGCTATTCAGTACCCATCTTTGAATATTAGGGGAATGCAGTCGGGCTGGATAAATGAAAAAGTACGCACGATTATACCGGGTTGGGCTAGAGCGGAGCTAGATGTTCGGTTGGTCTTGGAATCTGATCCGGAACGTTTGATTCAATTAGTAAAAGACCACATTGTAGATCAAGGTTATTATTTAACAGCCTTGGAACCGACAGAGGAAGAGCGACTAACTCATGATAAGATTGCGACTTTCACTTCGGAAATTTCGTATCAATCCTTTAGAACGGATTTTGATTCAGAAGTTGGTAAGTGGCTTACAAGTGCCTTAAAAAATGGGTTTGGGGAAGATCCTATACGCATACGTATGAGTGGTGGTTCTATTCCTATCTCCCCTTTTGTGACCACGTTGGGTATTCCAGCCGTTACGGTACCTACGGTCAATAGGGACAATAATCAGCATAGTCCAAATGAAAATTTAAGAATAGGAAATTATAGGGATGGGGTAAAGACAATGATTGCAATTTTGAAGGAGAAGTTATGATTATATATCTCATCAATTCAAGAATTAGTTTAGCTGTAGTGACGTAACTATAATCTGTAAATGCACAAGAGATAACTTCCTTTCTGGGATTATGGAAAACGGAATATTATCCAGATGATGAACAGATAGCTAAGAAAGAACTTAATATGCTAATGGAGAAGAACGCGGATATAAACAACATTGGAAAATGTCTAAAAGAGAAAAAGTATTAACAGGAGTTGCTTTATTGGTAGAGTTAGGACTCGCTTTAAATTTTTAACTAATTCACATTAAACAGGTCGATTTTAAATCATATTCTTTAGAAAATCATTCTAAAAGCCTAAATTCAAAAAAAAATGTATCTAAATTATAGGTTTTAAATATAATTAGTACATTAGCCACAGGTAAGATAAAACATGAGAAAGCAATACTTTTGGAACAGTTTCTATTTCTACTTCTTTTTTAAAAGAGGAACGGGACTGTTGTAGTGTATTTTAAACATAATAACAATTGAAGTCTCGTTGCAAACGGGGCTTTTTTTTGTTTAAAACTTTTGGTTTTGGAATAATCTGAAGGTGTTTTAGCCTTTATATTAAATTGAAAAATGAGTTTAAAGATAGCCATACAGGGAATTAAGGGGTCTAATCACCATCAAGTGGCATTGGATTGCTTTGGTGAAGTAATAGATTTGGCAGAGTGCCTTTCATTTGATGCCTTGGTTCAAAACCTCTTGGAGAAGGATGCCGATAAAGGGGTTATGGCGATTGAAAATTCCATTGCGGGATCTATTATCCCGAATTACGCTTTGTTATATCACAACGATTTACACATAATAGGGGAGTACTACCTTAATATTCATCACCATTTAATGGTTATGAAAGGACAGCAACTGTCCGATATTACTGAGGTTAGTTCGCATCCCATGGCTTTGCTACAATGCAAGGAGTTTTTTAAGGATTTCCCTCATATACGTTTGGTGGAAGATGTGGATACTGCGGAAACAGCTAAGCGTATCCAAAGGCAAAATTTAAAGCATGTGGCAGCGATTGCACCTAAGGTGGCGGCCCAATTATATGGGTTGGACATCGTAGCGGACAATATACAGACCATTAAGAATAACTCCACACGGTTTATAATTGTAAAGACAAAAAACAAAGAGCTTCCCAAGGGCGAAATAAACAAGGCTTCTGTTAGGTTCATTACCAACCACAAACGCGGTAGTTTGGCGGCTGTGCTTAATGTGATGAGCGATTGCAGAATGAACCTGACTAAAATACAGTCGCTCCCTGTGATAGAGACGCCTTGGAAATATGCCTTCTTTGTGGATATTACGTTTAGCGATTACGAGGATTTTAGCAAGTTAAAAGCCTTGTTGGATATCATGACAGAAGAATTTAAGGTTTTGGGAGAATATAAAAATGCCATGGTATGATACAAACGGCAAAGCGTTTAGAAACGATACAAGAATACTACTTTTCCAAAAAGTTGCGAGAGGTTCGTGGACTCATGGCAGAAGGTAAACCCATTATTAATATGGGTATCGGTAGTCCAGACTTGGCCCCGTCAATGGCAGTCATTGCTAGTATGCAACAAGCTATTTTGGAGCCTGGTGCACATCAATATCAAAGCTATCAAGGTTTACCAGAACTCAGGTCTGCCTTTGCTTCTTTTTATAAAAAAAAGTTTAATGTGTTGCTAGAAGCACAATCTGAGATTTTGCCCTTAATGGGTTCAAAGGAAGGCATAATGCACATTAGCATGGCCTTTTTAAATGCCGGTGATCAGGTGCTGATTCCAAATCCTGGTTATCCCACGTATACATCTGTAACTAATTTGGTTGGGGCAGAACCGGTTATGTATGATCTTACTGAGCAAAATGAATGGTTGCCAGATATGGACAAGCTGGGCCAAATGAATCTCAGTAAGGTGAAATTAATGTGGATTAGTTATCCTAATATGCCTACAGGAGCACGTATTACCCAAGAAAAAATGCATGAGCTCGTCACTTTTGCAAAAAAGCATCAAATATTATTGGTAAATGATAATCCCTATAGTTTTGTGCTGAACGATACCCCTACCAGTATTTTGCAGGTACCTGGTGCCAAAGAGGTTGCCCTGGAATTAAATTCCTTGAGTAAGACGTTTAATATGGCTGGTTGGCGCGTTGGGATGGTCTCTGGGAATGCCGAGCATATTACCGCTGTGCTAAAGATTAAGAGCAATATGGATTCTGGTATGTTTTACGGCGTGCAACAGGGAGCCATTACCGCTTTGAAAAGTGGGGATGTATGGTTCCAAGAGTTAAACCGTACCTATAGTAAAAGAAGGGAACTTATGTTCCAATTGGTAGATTCGATTGGCGCCACTTATGACCCTAATGCGGCAGGGATGTTTATATGGGCTAAGCTGCCAATAGCATCAAAGTCCTCGGAGGAATTTATAGATGAATTGTTACACGAAAAGGATATTTTTATTGCGCCAGGAACAATTTTCGGGAGTAATGGAGAAGGATATATTCGGTTTTCACTCTGCGTTACGGAGGAGAAAATTAAAGAAGCAATAAAAAGATTTGAGTAGTTAAGATACTAGAAATGAGATGTTTTGATATGAAACAATTAAATCTCAATTCTAAGGTCTAATATCTAAAGGAAATATGAACTTTTTTGTAGTAGGTATCGGTTTAATTGGAGGGTCTTTTGTAAAGGACCTTAAGGCAAAAATGCCGGAGGCTACCGTATACGGAATAGATGCAAACCCCGATCATTTAGAAGAAGCACTTTCCTTAGGTTTGATTGATGTGAAAGCAAGCTACGAGGAGTTACCCTTAGCAGATTTTGTCATGGTAAGTATCCCGGTAGATGTAATAGTGCAAGAACTACCAAAAATCTTGGATAGGGTACATGAGGGTTGCGTGGTCTGCGATGCGGGTTCTACCAAAGAACTGCTATGTAAGGTGCTAGAGGACCACCCTAAAAGGCGTAATTTTTTAGCATGCCATCCTATCGCAGGAACCGAATTTTCCGGACCTTCGTCAGCTATAAACGGACTCTATGACGGGAAGACAAATATTATTTGCGAAGTAGAGAAAACGGCTTTTACGTTGCAAGAAAAAGCCTTGGATATTTTTAAATTACTAGGAATGCGTATACGGTATATGAACCCTAAAGCACATGACAAGCATATAGCTTATGTATCTCATTTGTCCCATATCAGTTCTTTTATGTTAGGAAAAACGGTCATAGAAAAGGAAAGGAACGAACGTGATATTTTTGATATGGCCGGAAGCGGTTTTGAAAGTACTGTACGTTTGGCTAAAAGTTCGCCAGCGATGTGGACCCCAATTTTTAAGCAAAACAAAGATAATGTAATAGAGACCTTGGAGGAGTATATTCAAAATTTGACTGAATTCAAGGAACTACTTTTGAAAGATGATTACGAGGGAATTTACCATGAAATGAATAATACGAATAAGATAAAAACTATTCTAAAAGGATTGCCTGCAAAAAAAGGTAGTTGAATCAATTGAGAACAAAAATTAATATTAATTAATACTATTAAATACACGAAGACCTAAGGCAGTAGAAAAATGAACACCTTTACCCCTTTTACTGTTTAAGCCTTCACCAAAAACAAAGTAATGGAGAATACAAAAGAAATGAGAACATGGTTGGACGATATGGGTTTAGATCATCCACTAGTAATAGCAGGGCCATGTAGTGCTGAAACCGAGGAACAGGTATTGCGAATAGCGCATGAATTAAAAGATACCGATGTCAATTATTACCGAGCAGGTATTTGGAAACCAAGAACGCGTCCTGGGAATTTTGAAGGTGTTGGTGCCCTAGGTCTTAAATGGCTTCAGAAAGTGAAGGCAGAAACCGGGCTAAAAACAGCTACGGAAGTAGCGAACCGTGCGCATGTAGAATTGGCTTTGGAGCATGATGTAGATTTATTATGGATAGGTGCACGGTCTACTGTGAGCCCTTTTATAATGCAAGAGTTAGCAGATGCTTTGGAAGGAACAGACAAGATTGTTTTGGTAAAGAATCCTGTAAATCCAGATTTAGCTTTGTGGTTAGGAGGTATCGAAAGATTACACACAGCGGGTATTAAAAAATTAGGTGCTATTCACAGAGGTTTTTCAACCTATGAAAAAACGAAATATAGAAATATTCCGGAGTGGCAATTGGCTATCGAATTCCAGAATAAGTTTCCGGATTTACCGTTAATCAATGACCCTTCTCATATTACAGGTAAACGCGATATGATTTTTGATGTTTCGCAAACAGCATTGGACTTGAATTTTGATGGATTGATGATTGAAACTCACTTTGATCCTGATAATGCTTGGAGTGATGCTGCACAGCAAGTGACGCCTGATACTTTAGTGCAAATTATGAGGGATTTGAAAATCAGAAAGGAATCTGATCCAGAAGCAGAATATAACAAGCAACTGAGCAACCTTAGGGCACAGATAGATGTGATTGATAATCAATTGATTGAAACGCTCGGGAGACGAATGAAAGTTTCTGACGGAATCGGTGGTCTAAAAAAGTCTAGGAATGTTGCTGTACTTCAATCTAATCGATGGAATGCGATTTTGGGTAAGATGATTTTAGAGGGAGAAACCAAAGGCCTTAGCGAGGAGTTTGTCTTGCGCATGTTCAAGGCTATTCACCAAGAATCTATTAATCACCAAGAGAAAATTGTAAAGGCATAAATAAAAAATCCCGACTTTTTAAGTCGGGATTTTTTTTGTGTATTCCTCAGATAACCTTGACTCTAAAAATTGTGTTTTAAACAAGTATTAAGAATAGACGTATTCCTCTTTACTTTTTGAAAATATATCTTGTAATAAAAATACCAGAGCCATCTCCTTTACCACTGTCGCTTTCAACTGCACTGGTTACAAAAGCAAGTTCCCAGCCTTCGGAAACCATGGTATTTATCTTAGAAGTTATGATAGCATCATTCGCTGCAATATTTTGAAAACGGATACCCGCAATATTAAAGAAGTTTAATAATTTGGTTTCGTCAAAATCTTTAACTCTAATCTCATCTCTTTTTGATTTGTTACGCGTATTGTCATCGTCAGTTTGAGTTGAAGTGAATTGAGTATAATCTTTTTTTTCGTTACCATCAATAATTCTAGAACGACCAAGACCACTAGATACTATTGATTCTACACTCGTGATTACTTTGTACTCTTGCGCATTCATTTCAAAAGTACACGTCAATGCTAAAAAGGCGATAAAAATAATTTTTTTCATAATGATGGTTTATTTATAAAATATGATTCTAAAGATACAAATTGGTAGTAATCTCGTAGAAATCCTACGTTAAAATTTGTATTTCAAGGGCATAACGGTAAAATTTATGGGTAGGTATGCGTTAAGTGAAATCAAACTTATGTAAAGCGTATTAATGTCTCTTTAGCTTCTTTAGTTGGATTTTAATTTACAGCAAGTGTAGTATGATTTTGTTTCATAGAAAATATCTTGTTATTAGGAATAGGAGTACCCGAATAGGTTGGTTTAAGAAAAGAAAACCGTTACTTTGTAGTATGAGGATGTATTATTTAGGAGTAGGCACATGCTAGGTATCGTTTATAAATCAACGGGAAGTTGGTACACCGTAAAATCAGATAAGGGTGATTTTTATAACTGCAGGATTAAGGGAAAATTCAGGATAAAGGGAATAAAAAGCACCAATCCTGTTGCGGTAGGGGATAAGGTACATTTTGATGTAGAAACTATAGGTGATGATACGATAGGTATTATACATAAGATAGAGGAGCGTAAGAACTACATCATTCGAAAATCTGTAAACCTTTCCAAGCAAACCCACATCATAGCATCAAATCTAGACCAAGTATTTCTTCTCATAACCCTTAATAACCCTCCTACCCATTCTATTTTTATAGATCGATTTTTAGTAACTGCCGAGGCTTACCATATTCCGGCGATTTTGGTGTTTAATAAAATTGACACCTATACAGATGAAGAACGTGATGAGGTGAAGTACTTAGCGGCTATGTATAGAGAGGTTGGGTACACGTGTATTGGAATTTCAGCAGTTACAGGTAAAAATGTAGATACTATCAAAGAATGGATGGTAGGAAAAACGTCTATGTTTTCCGGACATTCGGGTGTGGGAAAATCAACCTTAATCAATGCTATAGATTCAAACTTAAATCTTAAAACTGCTCAGATTTCAGAACAACATCTGCAAGGGCAGCATACCACTACTTTTGCCGAAATGTACGATATGGATTTTGACGCACGTATTATAGATACGCCTGGGATTAAGGGGTTTGGTATTGTAGATATGGAAAAAGAAGAAATCGGCGATTATTTCCCTGAGCTTTTTAAACTGAAACAAGATTGCAAGTTTAATAATTGCCTCCATTTAGATGAACCTAAATGCGCCGTCAAAGATGCCTTGGAGGAAGGAACCATACCTTGGAGCCGCTATCGCAGCTATGTGCAAATGGTTGCAGGAGAAGACGAGCATTACAGAGTGGATACCTACGGAGAAAAGAAATGAGAGCAGTAGTACAAAGAGTTTCTAGCGCTAGTGTAACTGTTGAGGGAGATGTGATTTCAGCCATGGAAGCCGGATTGTTGGTTTTGCTTGGTATTACCGAGGAAGATGGTACGGAGGACATACAATGGTTAGTACGGAAAATAGCCAACCTTCGTATTTTTAATGATGCCGATGGTGTCATGAACCTTTCGCTATTGGATACAAACGGGGAGGTCATAGTGGTGAGTCAGTTTACACTTTATGCAGCCATTAAAAAGGGTAATCGACCTTCCTATATAAATGCGGCCAAGCCAGATATTGCTGTTCCGCTATACGAAGCTTTTGTCTTGGAATTGGAAAAGGAACTTGGTAAAAAAGTAGGAACCGGCGTTTTTGGCGCAGACATGAAAGTAGATTTAGTGAACGACGGGCCTGTTACTATTATTATGGACTCAAAAAATAAGGAGTAATGAACATACAAAACGCACAAACCGCCGTAGATGATTGGATCAAGGAACACGGAGTACGCTACTTTAATGAATTGACCAATATGGCACAACTTACAGAGGAGGTGGGTGAAGTGGCTCGTATTATTGCCAGACGCTATGGGGAGCAAAGCGAAAAAGAAAGTGACAAATCTAAAGATTTGGGGGAGGAACTTGCAGATGTGCTTTTTGTGGTACTCTGTTTGGCCAACCAAACGGGGATAGATTTACAACAATCTTTTGATGAAAAGTTGGAGCTAAAAACCAAGCGGGATCATGACCGCCATCACAATAACAAAAAGCTGAAATAATACTATATTTGTCCTTCGTTTTTAACCCATCCTATTTTGAAACTTCACCTTACCGGCCCTAAAGAACAGCAATTTAACGCAAGCATTAAAATAACAGGTTCCAAAAGTGAATCTAATCGGTCTTTGTTGTTGGCCGCTCTTTATGAAGGGGTTATCATCGAAAATTTGTCCAATTCAGACGATGCACAGGTGATGGAACAGGGATTGCAAAAAACTTCGGGTACCGTAGATATTCATCATGCGGGTACAGCAATGCGGTTTTTAACAGGATATTTTTCTGGACAAGAAGGAAAAAACGTGCTCTTAACGGGGTCCAAACGTATGACAGAAAGACCTATCAAAATTTTGGTAGACGCCCTACGCGATTTGGGTGCAGATATTTCTTATGTTCACGAAGAAGGATATCCCCCGATTAAGATTAAGGGTAACGCATTGACAAAGGATAAGGTAAGTCTTCCGGCAAATGTGAGTAGTCAGTATATATCATCATTAGTATTACTCGCGCCAAGCCTCAAAAACGGACTGGAATTGACTTTGGTGGGTAAAATCACATCGGTTCCGTATATAAAAATGACCTTGGGCCTTTTGGATGAATTAGGTATACCCAATTCTTTTGAAGGTAATCTTATCAAGGTAAGCCCTAAAACTTCCGTAGCGCCTACACGATTGATAGTAGAATCTGATTGGAGTTCCGCTTCCTACTATTACAGTATTGTTGCCCTGGCAGCCGTTGGTTCGGAAATTAGATTATCAGCTTATAAAAATGACAGTCTGCAGGGTGACAGTGTGTTGGCCGAGCTATATAAAGCTTTTGGAGTAGAAACAACTTTTGGAGAACACATGGTAACGCTAAAAAAGGCCAATGTGCCAAAGGCAACTAAGGTGGAGTTTGATCTTGCAAATGCACCTGATATTGCACAGACCATAGCCGTAACTACTTTTGGTTTAGGTATGGAATGCCATTTGGAGGGCTTGCATACCTTAAAAATAAAGGAGACCGATAGATTGGAAGCGTTACAAACGGAGTTAACCAAATTGGGAGCGGATATCTCGGTAACGGATAAAACGCTTACTATAAAGCCATCAAAAACGATAAATAAAGACGTTGCCATAGATACCTATAATGATCATAGAATGGCAATGGCTTTTGCACCACTGGCACTAAAAATACCCCTGTATATAAATGATGCAGAGGTAGTGTCAAAATCTTATCCAGATTTTTGGGAAGACTTAAGAGGGCTTCAATTCAGTGCCAAGGAATTATAATCCTGTATTTACTTGACAACCCCCCTCTCCAGATTGTATATTTGCAGCCGCAATTCCTTGCAGAAAAAATTAGTTCATGAATCAGGTAGGCGCTATGTGTTCACCTCATACTATTGATTTTTTTATTGGAATCGGTATTCACTAAAACATAAACATACAAGAAATGAAATTATCACACTTTGGTTTTGAACTTCCAGACGAATTATTGGCAGAGCATCCGTCTGAAAATAGGGATGAATCTAAATTAATGGTCATCCATAGGGAAACTGGAAAAATTGAACATAAAATGTTCAAGGACATGATTGATTATTTTGACGAAGGTGATGTTATGGTGTTGAATAATACCAAAGTTTTTCCGGCCAGACTTTATGGGAACAAGGAAAAAACTGGGGCGCGTATCGAAGTATTTCTTTTACGTGAACTTAATGAAGAGCAACGCTTGTGGGATGTGTTAGTTGATCCGGCACGTAAAATTCGTATTGGTAACAAACTCTATTTTGGGGAGGACGAAACCTTGGTAGCAGAGGTTATTGATAATACTACCTCTAGAGGACGTACCTTACGTTTCTTATATGATGGTGCGTATGTAGATTTTAGAAGAAAATTAAAAGAATTGGGAGAGACCCCATTGCCAAAATATATTAAAAGAGACGTAGAGCCAGAGGATGCAGACCGTTACCAGACTATTTATGCCAAGCATGAAGGTGCCGTGGCAGCGCCAACGGCCGGTATGCATTTTTCAAAACACTTGTTAAAGCGCTTGGAGATAAAAGGAATCGATTTTGCAGAATTAACTTTACACGTAGGATTGGGTACGTTTAATCCTGTAGAAGTAGAAGATTTGTCCAAACATAAAATGGATAGCGAAGAGTTGTTCATTGATGAAAAAGCTACTGAAATTGTTAATAATGCCAAAACACAGAAGCGAAGAGTATGTGCCATTGGTACAACGGCAATGAGAGGCTTGGAAAGTGCAGTTTCTTCCAATGGTACCTTGAATACGTATGAGGGATGGACGAACAAGTTTATTTTTCCACCATATGAGTTTAGTATTGCTAATGCGATGATTACTAATTTTCATTTACCTAAATCTACCTTGTTGATGATGGTTTCTGCATTTATGGGCCATGATTTAATGAAGAAGTGTTACAAGGAAGCTATTTTAGAGCAGTATAAGTTCTATTCCTATGGCGATGCCATGTTGATTATATAGTGAGCTACTTTTCATTTCCGTGTAGACGAAAATCCATTGAATTTTAAAAACTAAATCCCTCTTATACCAAAGTTGATACAAGAGGGATTTTTTATTGCATACTTGTGGAGATAAAAAAGAAAGACGTTAGGGCATTGACCAAGGAGCAACTCCGAGACTTTTTTACGGGTCAGGGAGATAAACCTTTCCGTGGCAATCAAGTGTACGAATGGCTGTGGCAAAAAGGGGCACACTCCTTTGATGTGATGACCAATCTTTCCAAGGCTACACGCGATATGTTGGAGGCCAACTTTGTAATCAATCACATAAAGGTAGATTTGATGCAGCGAAGTTCGGATGGTACCATAAAAAATGCAGTACGCTTGCATGACGACCTCGTTGTAGAATCTGTTTTGATTCCAACGAAAACCAGAACTACTGCCTGTGTTTCCAGCCAAGTAGGTTGTAGTTTAGATTGTAGGTTCTGTGCAACTTCGCGTTTAAAGCGTATGCGTAACCTGAATCCTGACGAAATCTATGATCAAGTAGTTGCCATAGATAATGAAAGCCGATTGTATTTTGATAGACCTTTGAGCAATATTGTATTTATGGGCATGGGAGAGCCACTTATGAATTACAAAAATGTAATCAAAGCCATAGATATGATTACCTCTCCAGAGGGTTTAGGTATGTCTCCCAAACGTATTATTGTTTCTACATCAGGAGTTCCTAAACTGATAAAACGTATGGCAGATGAGGAAGTCCGTTTTAAACTAGCCGTATCCTTGCATTCAGCCATAGATGAGATACGTACTTCGATTATGCCCTTTAATGCCACCTTTACTTTGGCAGATTTACGAGAATCGTTGATATACTGGTACGAAAAAACAAAAAGTCGAATTACATACGAGTATGTGGTTTGGGAAGGTATTAATGATAAGAAAAAAGATGTAGATGCACTTGTCGATTTTTGCAGGTTTGCTCCGTCAAAAGTTAATCTCATTGAATACAACCCCATAGACGATGGCGAGTTTCAACAAGCATCCAATGCCGCGATAGATATGTATGTGGAAACTTTGGAGAAAAATGGCATTACGGTTACGGTAAGGCGATCGAGAGGAAAAGATATTGATGCTGCTTGCGGACAATTAGCTAACAAGTCTTAAAGTGGAGAGCAATAGTTAATCATCTTGATTTAGAAAAAACTGAAAAGTACTTGATGCGAAAAGTTGAATTAACGCATGAGTTCCCCTTCTAAAAAGGCGACGCTGCGAGCGCAGTGGGCGGGTTGATGCTGTTGTTAGGACAGGTGTAAATTTAAGGTTGCTACGTTTACAGGATTCTTCATAAGGGGAAGTAAGTACTGACTATATGATATTTAGTGGTATTCCCTGCTGTCACGTTAGGCAGACTCCTTTGGTTGGAAAGACAACAGATTATATTCTTCCTTTCCTCGATATCCCCTATCCTTTAGACTGATTACCGCTTAGAGAATACTGTTTACTCCGCGCTTTTCGTTAATTTTGATATAAATCCAAATAGGCTGAAAATAGTAGCACAAATAAAGGAACCCGTTGCCAAAGAAATGGAACTTTTTGAGTCCAAGTTTCGGGAATCCATGACTTCAAAAGTAGCCTTGCTCAACCGTATTACCCATTATATTGTGAACAGAAAAGGCAAGCAAATGCGGCCTATGTTTGTTTTTTTAACGGCCAAGCTCTTAAATGATGGCGCCGTAAACGAGCGAACGTATCGTGGAGCCGCTGTTATAGAACTGATTCATACCGCAACCTTGGTGCATGATGATGTGGTAGATGAAAGCAATAAACGACGGGGATTCTTTTCTATAAATGCCTTGTGGAAAAATAAGATTGCAGTCCTTGTAGGTGATTATCTATTGTCTAAGGGATTACTACTTTCTATTGATAATGGTGACTTTGATTTGCTACGTATCATTTCAGTTGCGGTGCGTGAAATGAGCGAGGGAGAACTGTTACAGATTGAAAAAGCACGTCGCTTGGATATTACCGAAGAAGTATATTACGATATCATCCGCCAGAAAACGGCGACCTTGATAGCCGCTTGTTGTGGTTTGGGCGCCTGTTCCGTAAAACCGGAAACTGACGATGTGGAAACCTTTCGAAAATTTGGAGAGCTTTGTGGTATGGCCTTCCAAATAAAGGACGATTTGTTCGATTATGGGAATCAACGCATTGGGAAACCAACGGGAATCGATATAAAGGAGCAGAAAATGACACTTCCCCTCATTTATGTATTAAACCACTGTTCCAAAAAGGAAAAAAGTTGGGTTATTAATTCCATTAAAAACCACAACAAGGACAAAACTAGGGTAAAGGAGGTTATTTCCTTTGTAAAGGATAAAGGTGGCTTAGAGTATGCCGTTGCTAAAATGTTATCCTATAAGGATGAGGCCTTGGGCCTTTTAGAAAACTATCCGGAGTCTGAATATAGAAGTGCCTTGGAACTGATGGTCAACTACGTCGTGGAGCGTGATAAGTGAACTGATATTTTAGTTTTACTGATTGTGAACATGAACGAATAAACCGATTCAGTCAAGTTTTAGAACGTTTTGACTTAAACCATGTGTAAAGAACCCTATGTTACGGCCATTTGAATAAAGTATTTTTTTGTTTTAACTACATTAAAATCAGTGATTTAAAAAATAATTTAATTTTTTAATACTACTTAGGCAACTATCTTTAGGAGTATTGCGTCTATACCAATAGAAGACCATTAAAGATTGTGAAGATCATACCTTTTTATAAAAACGAAAAACAGCTCATAAAAAAAGCTATAGCTGGCAATGCGGATGCGCAGCAACGTGTGTACACGAAACATGCGCCAAAAATGTTAGGTGTTTGCAGGCAGTATATAACGGATGTCCATTTTGCAGAGGATGTAATGGTACAGGGATTTTTAAAGGTTTTTACTCACCTGCATAGCTTTAAATTTCAGGGCAGTTTTGAAGGTTGGATACGTAGGATTATGATACGGGAGAGCATTTCCTACCTAAGAAAACAACAATTTGTGGTCTATGACGATACCGTTTACCAAAAGCACGAGCATCAAACTAATATTCAAACTACAGATTTAGACACCGAACATATACAGCAATTAATAGACGCTCTTCCGCAAGGGTATAAAATGGTATTTGTGTTGTATACGGTTGAGGGTTATAAACACCGAGAAATAGCAAAAATGCTAGATATTACGGAGAGTACCTCTAAAACCCAATTACTAAAAGGGCGGAGACTTTTACAAGAACAATTAAAGAAACAAAATATCATAGGGTATGGAACCAGATAAGTTCGAATCACATATAAAATCAAAATTGGATGCACGAGAGATAGTTCCTACACAAGGGGCTTGGGACAAGATCTCGAAGGAATTGAAACCGGAACCAATTGCCAAGAAACCGCTGTATTTATGGTTAGGCATGGCTGCCAGTGTAGCCGTTTTACTAGGTGTCCCCATTTTTTACCTGAATACGGGAGAAAAGGAGCTAGCTACACAGGAACTGGTAGAAACACCTTCCAAAATAAGCGTTGAAACTGTAAAAGAAGTTATAGTAATAACGGCAATAGAAAATGCTAAGGGTCTTGTGCTGGAAGAAGAGGACGTGGAGCGGACGAAAGGAATAAACCCAGTGATTGTGCCTTCGTATAAGGTTTTAGAGCCAGATTTTATAAGGCAAAAGCAAGCAGATGCCATAATCGTTGAGGTAAATCAACAAGAACGTGAAGATGTTCAAACACCCCCTGAGTTTTCCGAATCAGTTTTAAATAAAAAAATAGCTGATGTAGTTGCGCAAGTGGCCCTATTGGAACGTTCCGCCGAAGTAACTGATGCCGAGGTAGATTCCTTACTAAGGAACGCGCAGGAAGCCATTGTACGGGAACAACTTTTTAATACGGACAAAACAGTGAATGCAATGGCTTTATTAACGGAGGTCGAAGATGAACTTGATCAATCCTTTCGAGACCAAATATTCCAGTCGCTTAAAACAGGCTTTCTTAAAGTGAGGACCGCCGTTGCAGACC
>CAZMUV010000016.1:24160-53117 GCA_964569345.1 uncultured Maribacter sp.
ATATTCCAGTCGCTTAAAACAGGCTTTCTTAAAGTGAGGACCGCCGTTGCAGACCGAAACAATTAATTAAGTATCAATTTTCCATATCCCTATACCCCATTTCAGACAGATGGGGCAGGGAGGAGTTTATTCATCAATCAAAATTAGAATCAAATTATCATGAGAAAAATTACATTGTATTTTATGGCTGTATTCTTGGTTTTGTTCGTGCAGGACACCTACGGGCAAGATGTGAAAAAGGAAAATCAGACAACTATTAAGGTTTTGGAAGAAACAAAAGAGAAGATTATTAATAAGGAGAAAGAGGCTCTAAAAATGGAAGTGGAGAATATAAATGAACGTTTACAAAGAGGCGTAATTGGTGAAACAGAAGCAGTAACGTTAAAGGAAGAGGTAGCAAAAAAAAGAGCTTTAAACATTGAAAATCGAATTGCAATTATAGACAATAAAATTTCATTGCTAGAACGTAACGAAGATGAAACCCTTGTTTTATCTGAATCTATAGAAGATGACGACGGGATGATTAAAATTGATGTGAACGGAGAGCGTATATGGTCATTTAATTCAAATGATTGGCATCGGAATATTAAATACGATAGGCGTACCTATTCCGATCCGGTAATCGCTGTAGGCTTTAGTAACGCCATTATTGATGGAGAATCTTTTGGTGACACCCCTTATAAGGTTGGCGGAAGTCGTTTTTTTGAAATGGGTTGGTCATGGAGAACCCGAGTTTTTAAGAATTCAAATGCGGTACGATTCAACTACGGCTTTTCGTTTCAATTCAATGGATTAAAATCTAAAGGGAACCAGTATTTTGTTGTAGAGAATGGGCAGACGGAGCTTCAAGAATTTGAATTTGATTTAAACAAATCTAAATTTCGAATGGATAACTTAGTGTTTCCAATGCACTTTGAATTTGGCCCGTCTAAGTTTACCCAATCCGAAGATAGAATACGTTATTCCTTACGGAACCAATTTAGATTTGGAATTGGAGGCTATGCTGGGTTCAATATGAGTTCAAGACAGAAATTAAAATATATTCGTGAGGGGGAAAAGGTGAAGGATGTTTTAAAAGGAGGATATAATACATCTGAATTGATTTATGGATTAAGTGCTTATATCGGTTTTGATGGAATACAATTGTATGCAAAGTATGATTTAAATCCTATTTTTCTTGATGCTACGGTTGAGCAGCGAATCGTTGCCATGGGCTTACGTTTTGACCTATAAAATTTAAGTTGGCTATTTTAAGTGTATTCGTATGATTCTAAATAAATAGGAGTGACTTCTAATCTTAGGTTGGGGCGACCATTACTTCTGCAGGTATAGTATATATCTACCGCAGTTAGCTCAATTGGTCCTAAGTGGGTCTGGTTTATGGGTTTATTTTCATATCATACGTGTTAGAACGCTTTAGTTTACTATATTGAATTTTCATTTTTGATTACCTTTATCGACTTGTTAAAATTTAAAATTGATAGGAAAAACTACTATAGACCAAGTATATGAAACCGCCCGTTTAGAGGAGGTTATTGGTGATTTTGTACAGCTTAAAAAATCTGGCTCTAACTTTAAGGGTCTGAGTCCGTTTACCGATGAGCGCTCGCCAAGTTTTATGGTGTCACCCGTAAAACAGATATGGAAGGACTTTAGTAGCGGTAAAGGTGGGAACGTAGTGGCTTTCCTAATGGAACACGAACATTTTACCTATCCGGAGGCTATAAAATATTTAGCCAAAAAGTACAATATAGAGGTAGAGGAAACGGAGCAGTCCAACGAGCAGAAAGAACAGGCGAGTGAGCGTGAAAGTATGTACTTGGTTTCGGAGTTCGCTCGTGACCATTTTCAGAAAATGTTATTAGAAACAGAGCTTGGAAAGGCAATTGGTCTTAGCTATTTTAAAGAACGTGGATTTACCCTGGAGACCATAAAAAAGTTTGAATTGGGCTATTGCTTAGACCAGTGGGACGGTTTTACAAAAGCAGCACTGGACAAAGGCTATAAACTAGATTATTTAAGTAAGACGGGTCTTACTATTGTAAAGGAGGATACCAATAATCCCAATAATCCAAGAACTTTTGATCGCTTTAAAGCAAGAGTAATGTTTCCCATACACTCCCTAAGTGGCAGGGTCTTGGGCTTTGGTGGTAGAATCCTGACCAATGAGAAGAAAGCAGCTAAATACCTAAACTCTCCTGAAAGTGATATTTATCATAAGAGCAAGGTGCTTTACGGTATTTACTATGCGAAACAGGCGATTGCCAAAGAAGATACTTGTTACTTGGTGGAAGGCTACACGGATGTTATTCAGTTTCATCAACGAGGAATCCATAATGTAGTTTCTTCCAGTGGAACGGCGTTGACGCCAGAACAGATTAGACTCATAAATAGGCTTACCAAAAATATTACAGTATTGTTCGATGGTGATGCGGCAGGATTACGTGCTTCGTTGCGGGGTATAGACCTGATTTTAGAACAGGGCATGAACGTGAAAATATGCACTTTTCCGGAAGGCGAAGACCCTGATAGTTTTGCGAAGAACAATGAGCTGGAGGAGGTGCAATCTTACGTACTGGAAAATTCAAAGGATTTTATTCAGTTTAAAGCTTCGTTACTGGTAAAGGAGGCTTCAAACGACCCTATAAAGAGAGCCGACACGGTGCGAGATATCGTTAATAGTATTGCTAAGATTCCAGACCGTATAAAAAAGGAAATTTATATTCAGGAGTGTGCCCAAATTATGAATATCTCCGAGGCTGTATTGTTCAATACCTTGGCGCAAATAGACAAGAAGGATATAACCGATACCCAAAAACAGGAAAAATCGAAACCACAAGCATTTAATGTGGTGCGGAATGAGGAGGTAGAGGAGAAAGTAGATGTGCAGTTTGAGCTGGAACGAAAAATAATTGAGCTCCTATTGGTATATGGTAGTAAAAAGGAAAAATTTGAAGACCTTGTGTTGAAGGAAAATGAGGAAGGAGACCTTGTTATGGAGCCTGAATCTATAGAAAGCACCGTATTTGAAAAGATATTTTTAGACTTACAGGATGATGAAATCGAATTTACAAACCCCCAGTTCAGGGATATTTACTATTTGCTGATAGAAGCATTGAACCAGGCAGAGGAATTTGCTATTCAAGGGTTTATGACAGGTCTTGAGCAAGAAATGGCAAACGACATTTCTTCTTTGTTAATGGAAGAGGAAAAATATGCATTGCACGATTGGGAAAGAAAAGATATTTTTCCTAAAGCTAAGGAAACCAGTATAGCTCAATTGGTGAGTGAAACTATTTTGACTTTACGTTGTTTTTTGATTAAAAAACGAATGCTAACCCTACAAAACGAAACTGAAGATAAGCAGGAGGACAATAAGGAGGTGCTGGAGGAAATCATGAACTACATACAACTCAACAAGTTGTTGAATAAAAAACTGAACAGGGTCTTATCTTAAAAAGAGATACTTCTTAAAACAAAAAAACCCGCAATAGCGGGTTTTTTTAATGAATATTTTTTTATGTTAGTATAGTTCCAGAGCCTTGGCTTGTTGCAACAAATCTACCATATTATCCACATTTAATTTTTTCATTAAACGCGCTTTATAGGTGCTTACTGTTTTTTCATTAAGATTTAACCCTTGGGCTACCTCTTTATTGCGTTTTCCGCTAGCTAACAGTTTCAAAACCTCTACCTCTCTAGTGGATAATTTTCTGAAGAATCTTCTTGGCTTTTTAGTTCCTTCGTCAAAAGCTAACCTTTGGGCTAACTCATTAGTAATAAACATACTACCTTCACTGACTTTTTTTACCGCTGCGATGATGTATTCGGTATCTGATGATTTGGATAAGTATCCAAATGCTCCTGCACGAATTGCGCTAAGGGCGTAAACGTCCTCAGATTGGCCGCTGTACATCAGCACTTTTACATCAGGATATTCTTTTTTGATTTTTCTTAGTGCTGCTATTCCGTTGATTTCCGGAATATCCATTTCTAACATTACAACATCGGGGGTAACATTTTCCAGTTTTTTAAACAGTTCGTCGGTAGTGGAAACATCGTCTACCATTTCAAATCCTGCTGCGGATTCAAGAACTTGGCGTACACCCATTCTAACAATAGGGTGATTATCCGCAATTAAAACTTTGATCATTATGTAGGTTTTTCTAGACTGCCTAAAATCGCTTATTTGTGTATAAATACGCACATGCAATGTAAGACTTATAAATCTAATTTCGAAATCAAAGTTCTGTTATTTTTGAACAATTGTAACAATTTCATATAATTTAATCGATTTATCTACTTGATTGTTAGGTGAGTGGTTTATTTTAACATTTCTGGAATTTCGCAAATAGGAATGGCTACCATCTTGTGTTGGTTTATTCCGTTGAAACGCATAAAGATGGAAAACACCTCTTTTTTTCTGTCAGAGAAGTCGTCTATCGTTTTTCCTTGATCCTTCATTTTCATTGCCCATTCCAGTTCTGGATAGGAAGCCCCAATCTGGTCCTCATCTGTTCGGTCATCTCCCCAAAGTCCGTCTGTAGGCGCAGCTTTTATTATTTCTTCATTTATCCCAAGTGCCTTTGCAATTTCATACACTTCAGATTTCATAAGATCTGCAATTGGACTTAAATCCACGCCACCATCACCATATTTAGTATAAAATCCTACGCCAAAATCTTCCACTTTGTTTCCTGTTCCGGCTACTAGATAGCGTTTAAGGGCTGCAAAATAGTAGAGACTAGTCATGCGCAAGCGGGCACGGGTGTTGGCCAAAGACATAAAGCGTTCTTCTTCGTTAGCTACAGTGGGGAAAGCCGCGACCAAACTATCGAAAACGGGAGTAAGCTCAACGGGCTGTCTTTTTACGCCTTTAAAATGTTCTTGAAGCCATTCGATATGTTTGGATGCACGGTCGGATTGGTTTGGAGCCTGATGTATGGGCATTTCCAAACAAAGTAGGTCTAGACCTGTTTTTGCACAAAGGGTAGATGTAACCGCAGAATCTATTCCGCCGGAAATTCCAATCACAAATCCTTTTTGATTTGCATTGGTCGCATAGTCCTTTAACCAGGTTACAATGTGATCTATTACTTTTTCCGTTTGCATAAGGGCGTCAATATTTAGAAATCGATTAACTTTGCCTTAAAAATAAGTCGTCCTTGGAGAATAATAAAATGAATTCCGAAATACTTGGTATGAAAAAACTGATTTTTACGGTATTATCAATTTCACTGTTTCTTATGGGGTGTAATGATAGTAATAAGGTAGCTCAGGACATAGAGAAAATTCCTTTAGAGCTTCAGGTTTCAAGATTTGATAGAGAATTTGCTTCAGCAACACCTGATAAGATACCCTTGTTGCGTACTAAATACCCCTACCTCTTTCCTGCGCCCGATAGTATTTGGATAGCTAAAATGAACGATTCCCTACAAATAGAGCTTTTTCAAGAAGTAGGTAATACCTTCAATAGTTTTAAAGATGAGGAAGCTGGGCTTACACAATTGTTCAAACATATAAAGTATTACTTTCCAGAACAGTATATACCAAGGATTGTTACGGTCACTAATGATGTAGATTATAATAACCGTATTATTCTTGCTGATTCCCTTTTGTTTATAGGGCTTGATAATTATCTAGGTTCTGAGCATAAGTATTACGGTGGCTTTCAACGTTATATTGCTAAATCCTTGGACCGTACTTATATGGTAAGTGATGTGGCCAGTGCATTTGCAAAAAAAGTAGTGCCAAAACCAAGAGACCGAACTTTTTTGGCACGGATGATCTATTTTGGAAAAGAACTGTATTTAAAAGATAAGCTTATGCCATTGGCTACCGATATGGAAAAAATAGGGTACACCAAAGAGGAGCTGGATTGGGCCATAGACAGCGAAGAGCCTATTTGGCGTAATTTTGTTGAGCAAGAACATTTATACAGTACGGACAACGAGTTGAATCCTCGTTTTCTAGACCCAGCACCATTTTCAAAATTTGGATTGGAACTTGATAATGAATCTCCGGGCAGATTAGGAAGGTATATAGGTTGGCAAATTATTAAAGCATTTATGGATAATAACGCTATTGGTCTCAAACAGATGCTGACGATGCCAGAGGAGGAAATATTTAAAAAATCGAACTACAAACCTAGAAATTAGATGGCAGAATTACATATTTCAGAAATTAATTTACGCGTAGGGCTAGATGACAACCGTGTGCCAGAAAAACTATCATGGTCCGCACAAGATGGTGGTATAGATAACGAGGAGGCTAAGGCCATGCTTCTTTCTGTTTGGGATAGCAAAAACCAAGAGTCCTTAAAGATTGACTTATGGACAAAAGATATGCCAGTAGATGAGATGAAAACTTTTTTTCATCAGACATTGGTATCGCTATCGGAAACGTTTATGAAAGCGACACAAGATGAAAAGATGACAGCTACCATGAAGGACTTTTGTGATTATTTTGCCGAAAAAATGGAATTAAAGGAGTAGAACTATAAAGCAGTAGTGCTTTTTGCCTCATAGCGTTAGTAAATTTCTCAGGTTCTTACTTGATTAAATTTGGGTGCTTACTTACTTCAAAACCTTATTAGAGCAAATCCCTGGTTGATAAAATAGATTTATTACTCTCATTTACTACGAGGAAATAATTGTATCCCTACATGTAAAACAAGCGGCATCAATGTTAATGTTCTTATAAACAGCTTCGTATTGTTTAATCTTTAATTATATTCGTTGAACATAATTAATTTAACAACGCATCATGAAATCATTAGCCGTTAAGTTCGCTTTCATCTCCTTTGTTTTTTTATTCTCCTTTAAACCCAAGGTTGCAGAATTTCAAGGGCAAGCTTTTTATTTTTCTAAATCTAAGATGGAGTTGGGTAGCTGGGGAGCAAGAATGAATGAGGCACAAAAAAAACAGGTACAGGCACGTTTGAAGAATAGGCTGGAGAAGACTTACGTTCTAAGCTTCAATAAGGAAGAATCCGTGTTTAATGAAGAAGACAAGTTAGATGCCATTTCCGGTGCTACGGATTCTTGGGGGAATAACTTCGCACGAGGGGAGCAGTACAAAAATGTAAAAAGTAATAAGCTCGTCCAAAGTCAGGAATTTTATGGTAAGCGATTTTTGGTAAAGGATAAATTACAAGAGATTTCTTGGAATATGGGTAAGGAATCCAAGCAAATTGGCCAATACTTGTGTTTTAAGGCTACCGCTTTGGTGCCAACAAGCGAACTTGCTTGGTACGATTTTTCTTGGAGCGACTTAAGACCATCTGCTGCTGCGAAAACAGATTCTACAGCTGTTGAGACACTAGAACCTGAGGTAAACATGACCGAAATCGAAGCTTGGTATACACCTCAAATACCTGTAGGGCATGGTCCTGCTGAATATTGGGGCCTTCCAGGGCTTATTTTAGAGGTAAGTGCGGGCAGCACTACGATGCTTTGCTCCAAGATTGTAATGAATCCTAAAGAAGAGATTAAAATCGTGGCCCCAGATAAAGGAAAGGAAATCACAAAAAACGAGTATCAAAAGACCATTCAGAGTAAAATGTTAGAAATGCGGAATAACAGAGGGAGAAGGAGAAATTAATACTATATTGATTGTGTAATTCTAACCAGCCATCACCTAAGATATTAGAATGAAAAAATTATATTGCGCAGTGCTGCTCATGGTAGTAAGTATTTCCTATGGTCAGGTGAAATTTGAAGGTGTGGTGACCGATAGCTTAAAAGTCGCTTTTGAACTAGCCAATGTTATTGCTATAAATCAAGAAACAAGTGGACTTGAATCGTATGGAATTACGGATCCACAAGGAAAATTCAAGCTAGAACTTGGCATAAACGGTACCTATGAAATTCAGGTCAGCTATGTAGGAATGACTACCTTTAAGGAGATTCTTTCAACCAAAGAAAGCGATATAGTAAAGGATTATATCCTCCAACCTGAAAATGCTTTGGACGAAGTAGAAGTGATTTATGAAATGCCTGTAAGTATTCGAGGGGATACTGTGGTTTACAATGCCGACTCCTTTAACACAGGAACCGAGCGAAAATTAGAAGACGTACTTGAAAATTTACCAGGAGTAGAAATCAATGAAGATGGCCAAATAGAGGTAGAGGGGAAAGTAGTTAACAAGCTCATGGTAAATGGTAAGGATTTTTTTGACGGTGACACCAAATTAGCAACCAAGAACATACCATCTAAAGCCGTAGATAAGATTCAGGTATTGCGTAATTATTCAGAAGTTGGTCAATTGAGCGGTGTTCGAAACAACCAAGACAATGTGGCTTTGAATATTAAGCTCAAAGAAGGGAAAGAGAACTTTTGGTTCGGTGATGTGACGGCAGGAGCAGGAATTGCCCCGGAAAATGAACTGTATTTGCTACAGCCCAAGCTTTTTTATTACAGTCCAAAATACAGTCTCAATTTTATTGGGGATTTAAACAACACAGGCGAGGTAGCACTTACACGACGCGACATAAGGGGTTTTGGTGGTGGTTTTAGGGCACCTAGTAGTAGCAGTGGAACAAATATAAATTTGGGGGACAACAGTCTTAATTTTCTAACAACTCAAGAGAATGCCCTAGAGATAGAGAATAAATTGGCAACAGGTAATTTCAGCTATTCTCCAAATAAAGGTTTGGACTTGAGTGGTTTTTTAATTTATAATAGTAGCCGCATCCTTTCTAGAGAAGCAAGTTTTGTCCAATATACGAATCCGGATTTAGGAATACCGGACGAGCTTATCGAGGAATCGGGTAGGGAACGTTCTAATCAGGCTTTGTTGAAGCTTAGTGCCTCATATCAACCTAATATTAATAATCAATTGAATTATGATGTCCTAGGGCGAACATCCAATGATTCGCAAACCCAGAATAGTTTTTCGTCTGTTCTTGGAAATACCAGTCAATTGGAAGAGGTGACCCCCTACAGCATCAATCAAAATATCAATTATTATTATACGCTGGGGGAGACCAATATATTTGCCTTTGAAGCGCAGCATTTAATGAAAAACGAGGATCCGTTTTACAACGCCGTTTTGGAAAATGATCCCAATGGTGAAAATGCTTTTGATACAACTGCCGAGGCTTTGGGTCTGGATACTTCATTAACCAATTACGATATTGGACAGAACAGACGGATAAAGTCTAATCAATTGGATGCGAAATTGGATTATTATAAAATCCTCAATGCCAAGAGTAATATTAACCTAACCCTTGGAACTATTTTAAGTAGGCAGGAATTTAATTCCAATATTTTCCAATTTCTAAGTGATGGATCAAAATTCAATCCTACCCCAATAATCAACGACGGTCTGGCAATCAATGATACGGAGTATAACTTCAGCGATATTTATCTGGGTCTACATTATAGACTCAAAACGGGTATGTTTACGATTACCCCAGGATTCTCCGTACACGCGTATGGCAACAAGAACATTCAGTTTGGTGAAACCTTCGGAGATAGTTTTTTCCGGATATTGCCTGATTTTGAAACACGGATACAGTTTAAGAAAAGTGAATCCTTAACGGTTAACTATGCCATGCAAAATCAATTTACGGACGTTACGCGATTGGCACAAGGCTTGGTGCTCAACAATTTTAATAGCATCCAATTTGGCGAGCCAGATTTGCAGAATGCATTATCGCACAATGTGAGTTTGCTATACAGTAGCTTTAATCTATTTAACTATACCAATGTGTTTGCCAGAGCGGCATATACAAGTAATATTGATCAAGTACGGGGCTTGACAAATTTCGAGAATGTTATTCGAACCAGTACCTTCTTTAATTCTAATTTTGCCGATGAAAATGTGAGTGTGGTAGGGCGTGTGCAACGCACCTTTGGAAAGGTTAGGGCAAGTATAAACGCGAATTTTAATTATAGTAAAATTAATCAGTTCATTCAAGGCGAACAATCCCTTAATGAAGGCTTTACACAGACCTATACTCCCGGTATACGCACCAATTTTAAAGTAGCACCGAACATTAATTTTAGGTATCGCTATAGCGTAACCAATAACAATCAAGGTAGTCGTGAAACCACTTTTGTTACCAACGCCCCCTCGGTCGATTTTGATGCATACATTTGGAAATCTGTTACGTTGCGTTCCAACTACACCTATACTAATCAAGACATTGGTAATGGTAATTCACAGTCATTTCAAAATTGGGATGCCTCGCTCGCTTATAGAAAGGATAGGGATTCAAAATGGGAATATGAGATAAAGGCAACTAATATTTTGGATATTGACTCCCAAGTGAGAAACAGTGCTAATG
This sequence comes from uncultured Maribacter sp., assembly GCA_964569345.1. Taxonomy (GTDB): domain Bacteria; phylum Bacteroidota; class Bacteroidia; order Flavobacteriales; family Flavobacteriaceae; genus Maribacter. Next base: position 34,453 of record CAZMUV010000016.1, read on the forward strand.
ACCTATCTGTTTTTACTTCGGAAACTTTCATTCAACCTAGATTCTTAACGTTTAGAGTGGTGTATACCTTGTGATGAGGTTTATCCTTTTGGGCGGTTGTAGTCGTAAAGTGTAACAGTTTGTTTAAAGCAAATCATTTGGACGCTGTTTAGACTCCAAAGAAGATGAAACATTCTATATTTCAATCATAAGTGCTATATGTCTCAAAAACTTTTGTTTATTTACAATGCTAACTCCGGACTACGAAATAGTATTGTAGATGGTGCTCATAAGATTTTAAGTCCGACTACGTACAATTGTAGTTTATGTAAACTTACCCATGGGGCACTTTCCGAGAAGAAAATCTGGACTCAATTTCGTAAAGAGTTGGAAGTAGTTGGGACAAATCTGGAATTCCTGCACAAAAATGAGTTTGGGAAGATATACCGTTCCAAATTCAGTCATAAGTTTACCTTCCCTATTGTACTCATAGCAGGTGATAATGGCTTGGAGGTACTAATACATACCCACGAGTTGAATTCTTTTATGACACCCGAAGCCCTTATTATTTTAGTTAAGGAACGGGTTTAAGTGTTTTTTGATTAGTTGGAGGTAGTTGACGTACTAGGGTAGTATTAGGCAGTAATAAGTAGCCGGAAAGTAAATACTAAAGCAGGCCTAGGAGTGAAACCTGAAATTACGAAACACAGAATTGTATACGGGTTTGAGGTTGGATTTGTGTATTAGTTTTTTCGTCTAACGTCACACCTTCTTTTTTGTAGCCTCCAAAAAATCGTTGTTAATAGTATCGATATAGTCCAAAACTTCTTCTTTACCAATGGCCTTACTAGAGGAGGTTATAAAGAATTGAGGAGCTTCTGCCCAAATACCCTGGAGCATTTGGTCTACATAGGCGTTAGCACTGCGTTCAATTGCCTTTGGTTTTAATTTATCTGCTTTTGTGAAGATGATTACAAAGGGTATACCATTTTCGCCCATCCACTCCATAAACTCCATATCCACTTTTTGTGGCTCGTGGCGTATATCAATGAGAATAAAGGAGCATACAAGTTGCTCGCGTTGCTGAAAATAGTTAGTAATATATTTTTGAAAAATATTCTTGTCTCTTTTTGATACTTTGGCGTACCCGTATCCTGGTAAATCTACTAAGAACCAATTTTCATTTATCTTAAAGTGATTTATAAGCTGCGTCTTCCCTGGCCTACCCGATGTTTTTGCGAGGCTTTTACGATCCGTAAGCATATTTATCAAGGATGATTTGCCTACGTTTGAACGGCCAATGAATGCATATTCTGGAATAGGCTCCTTTGGGCATTTGGCAACATTAGTGTTGCTCATAACAAATTCGGCAGACTTAATTTTCAAGATGATTTATGTTTTGATGTACGAGTTCCCTAAAATAAAAACAAGATTTCTAATACTATATAGTGCTACGGGCAAAAAAGTAGGATTGATGAATTTAACTACTCGTCAAAAACACCTAGAACTTTCTCTTTTGTAACCATGCATTCAAGATAGCATTGAATTGTTGTGGATGCTCCATCATAGGGGCATGGCCACATTCCTTAATCCAATGCAAGTCGGAGTCGGGTAATAGTTCGTGAAAAAGTTCAGCCACATCTGGTGGAGTAACAGCATCGTTTTCGCCCCATATAATACAGGTTGGGGTAGTCATGCTAGGCAGGTCCTGAGCCATATTATGGCGAATGGCACTTTTAGCTATGGCCAGGGTTTTTACTAGTTTTACCCTGTCGTTAACTGTAGCGAAAACTTCATCTACTATTTCCTTGGTCGCGACCGCTGGATCGTAAAAAACATCCTGTGCTTTTTTCTTAATAAACTCATAGTCTCCTCTTTTAGGATACCCATCTCCCATGGCACTTTCGTACAGACCAGAGCTACCAGTGATTATCAGGGCTTTAATAAGTTTAGGATACATCTTGGTATGTAATAGGCCTATATGTCCGCCTAAAGAATTACCCAAGAGAATTACATCTTTTAAGCCCTTAAACTGTATAAATTCCTCAACATACTTTGCAAAATTCTTTACGTTGGTTTGGAGCATTGGCATATCATATATAGGCAGCTCGGGAACCAAAATTTTATATCCTTTATCTGGAAAAAAGTCGGTTACACCATGAAAATTGCTCAAACCTCCCATTAAACCATGTAGAATAACGATGGGAGTCCCTTCTCCTTTTTCTGTATACCTGAATTTTCCTTCTTTAATTAAATCGTCTTTCATTCAGAGTGCTTCTGGTATTTAGGCAAATATAGGAATTGCAATATAATACAATATATAGAATGAACACATCTAAATGTAAAGTCTTTTGAGGTGTACGGTGTAGTTGTATGACTAATGCTAAAACTTAAATTTTAGTGGTATAAAGATGAAGTTAGAGGTGAAATTTGTCGAAAATTCCTTATTTTATTAACAAAGTGGCTTTTAGTGGTAAAATGTGGTAATAATATTTCTATATTTGAGTTATATAATCAAAGACCATCAATTTTGGAAATCTATTTTACAGGTGTTTACAACTGCAAGGCAGATGCTAAGGGGAGGATAATGTTACCTGTATCCCTTAGGAGTCAGATGACTCCTATGCTTAACGACGGTTTTTTTATAAAAAAATCCTATTACGACGAATGCTTGGAATTGTATCCTGCTGCCGTGTGGCAATCGGAAGTGAAAAAGCTGGACGAACGTTTGGGAAGTAGTAGAAAGGATAGAGAGTTTAAAAGAAAATTTAATGATGGCCTTCGCAAAGTGGAGATAGACGCAACTGGTAGATTATTGATACCAAAAGATATTATTGGTTTGGTAAACATAAAAAAGGATGTAAAACTATCTCCGATGGATGGTCATATAGAAATTTGGGATTTAGCTATGTATAACGGGGATGTTGATTCTACGCCAGAGGAAAGGGAGCAATTGGCATACGAAGTAAATTATGCCGAAAAGCCCAAGAAGGATGTATCATAACCCTGTATTGCTCAAGGAGTCGGTCGATGGTTTGGCCATTAAAGAGAATGGGATTTATGTGGATGTCACTTTTGGAGGTGGAGGGCATTCCAAGGAAATATTAAAAAATTTAGGGAGCGGTGGTAAGCTTTTTGCATTTGATCAGGACGAAGATGCACAAGCCAATGCGCTTGGAGACGAAAGATTTGTTTTGATTGGGGAGAATTTTAGGTATATCACCCAGTTTTTAAAGTTCTATGGCATTCGGAAAGTAGACGGTATTCTAGCTGATTTTGGGGTTTCCTCCCATCAGTTCGATAAGGCGGAACGTGGTTTTTCTACTCGCTTTGATGCGGATTTGGATATGCGGATGAGCAAACGGAATCAGCTTTCGGCGCACGATGTGGTAAACACCTATTCTTATGACGATTTACGGAATATGTTCTTTAGTTATGGTGATTTAAGAAATTCCAACGCCTTGTCAAAGGCAATTGTTGAAGGTAGGGAAGGAAAAGGAATAAATACCACAGAGGAATTGAAATTGACCTTAGGGAAGTTTCTTCCAGAACATAAAAGGCATAAGATACTGGCGCAGATATATCAGGCAATACGCATAGAGGTCAACCAAGAAATAGCAGTAATTGCTGAGTTTTTGGAACAGGTTCCCGGATTACTGAATACAGGAGGTAGGTTGAGCGTGATAAGTTATCATTCCTTAGAAGATCGTTTGGTAAAGCGGTTTATTAGGGCCGGTCAATTTAAGGGAGATCCAGAAAAGGATTTTTACGGTAATATCTCGGTGCCTTTGAAAAAAGTAGGGCCCTTGATAATTCCATCCAAAGAAGAAATAGCAAAGAATAATAGGGCGCGCAGCGCAAAACTCCGAATAGCGGAACGATTAGCACAGGAACCATGAAAATGAAAAAGGGCATATTGGATATTCTAAAGGGCACGTTCCTGGTTAGTGGAGATGCCCCAAAGAATTGGCTTTTTATCATTTTCGCTTCCTTTTTGGCGGCGGTTATGATCAGTAGCTCTCATAGTGCGGATAGAAAGGTGCATAGGATTGCTGCGCTAAATGAGGAGGTGCGTGAGTTAAGAAGTGAATTTGTAGATGCTAGATCAGATGTTCAGCTATTAAAGCTGGAATCTACCATTACGAAGACTGTTCAGGAAAAGGGTCTTTTTCCATCTGAAACTCCCCCGAAAAAAATTAAGGTCAAATCTTTAACGTCTAAAGAATAGTTATGCCCGCAACGGACAAGAGCATATTAACAAGATTGTATTTTGTGGCTGGTGCGCTGGTGCTTTTTGCAGGCGCTGTGCTGTTTAAGTTAGTCTCCATTCAGTTTGTAGATGGTGAAAAGTATATGGCTTTAGCGGAAACACGAACCACCAGAATGTTTACTATAGCTCCCAATAGGGGTAACCTGTATTCAGATGATGGTAGTCTCTTAGCTACTTCGGTATCCAAATACACCATTAGGTTTGATGCGGTAACCGTGTCTGATGTCGATTTTAAAGAAAATATAAAGCCCCTTTCAGATGCGCTCGCCAATCTTTTTGGTAAAACTTCTTCGCATTATCAGCAAGTATTGAGAAAGGCAAAGCAGAATAAGAACAGGTATACTCTAGTTGCTCGTAATCTGGACTATTCGGACTACATAGCAGTAAAGGATTTTCCTTTGTTTAAAAAAGGACCTTTTAAAGGCGGACTCATCATTGAGCAAAAAACAAAAAGAGAACATCCTTTAGGAAAAATAGCAGAGAGAAGTGTAGGGTATGAGCGGATAGATGAAAATGGCTATCGCACCAGAGTGGGTATGGAAGGTGCCTTTAGCGAGTATTTAAGTGGTATTGAAGGACGGCGTCTAAAACAAAAAATAGCCAAGAATCAATGGAAACCCATTGGTTCGGATAATATAGTGGAGCCCAAAGACGGTTATGATGTCTACTCTACAATAGATATTAATATTCAAGATATAGCCCATCACGCATTACTTAAGCAATTGGAGCAGTATAAGGCGGATCATGGAACGGTGATAGTAATGGAAACTAAAACGGGGGAAGTTAAAGCTATAGCTAATCTTGGGAGTACCAAAGATGGGAAATACTACGAGCGTTTAAATTATGCTATAGGAGAGTCTCACGAACCAGGTTCAACCTTCAAATTAATGAATCTTGTAGCTGCCTTAGAGGATAAAGTGGCAGATACCAGTTCTGTAATAGATACCGAGAATGGTATCTGGAAATTATACAATCATAGAATAAAGGATACAAAGCGCGGTGGACATGGTAAGATATCTGTAGCAAAAGCTTTTGAGGTCTCCTCAAATGTAGCATTCGCTAAGATGATTCACAATGGTTATAAGGATAATCCTGAAAAGTATGTGAATCGACTCATGAGTATGGGTCTTCATAAGGAGTTAGGGCTACCAGTAAGAGGGGAGGGTATTCCTGTTTTAAGATATCCCGGAGATAAAGGGTGGTCAGGACTGTCTTTGGCACAAATGGCATACGGTTATGAAGTGTCTATGACCCCTTTGCAAACATTGGCATTTTATAATGCTATTGCCAATGATGGGGAATTGCTAAAACCAAGACTTATAAAAGAAGTCAAAGAATGGAACAAGAGTATTAGGAGGTTTGACAAGGAAGTGTTGAATCCGTCAATTTGTTCCCAGGAGACGGTAAGAAAGGTACAGCAGATTTTAAAAGATGTTGTTGAGAAAAAGACTGGTACGGGTAACGGCATGTACTCAAAAAACTTTTCCATGGCTGGAAAAACAGGAACTACGCAAACCAATTATGTGTCTAAGGATAGGGATAAATACGAATATATTTCTTCGTTTGCTGGGTATTTTCCGGCAGATAACCCTAAGTATTCTTGTATTGTAGTAATTCATAAGCCAGACAAAAGCGTTGGCTATTACGGAGCGGATGTTTCGGGTCCTGTTTTTAAGTCAGTGGCTCAAAAAGTATATGCGACATCCCCGTTAACTGACGAGATCGATATGCGAGATGGATTTGATAGTGGTTTGGATAAAGCCTACCAAGGATATTTTGCGCACATGCAAAAAGAGTATATAGAGGTTCCCAATTTACAGGGTATGAGTGGTATGGATGCTGTTTCGATACTGGAAAATTTAGGAATAGAGGTAGAGCTAAAGGGGAATGGAAAGGTTTATCGTCAATCGATATCGAAGGGAACAAATATTAAAGAAGTGAAAAAAATAGTATTGGAACTTTCATGAAGTTACTAAAAGACATATTATTTGGAGTTAGCCTGACGGCGGTAAGTGGCACTACTAATTGTAGTGTCAATGCCGTTTGTTTTGACTCGCGTAACGTTCAAATGGATGATGTCTTTGTTGCGATTAAGGGAACACTTACAGATGGTCATAACTATATAAGAAAGGCAATAGATTTGGGTGCCAAGGCTATTATTTGTGAGCAACTTCCAGAAGATATGGTCAATGAGGTTACCTATGTAGAAGTTGCCAATGGAAATAGTGCACTTGCCATAATAGCTTCCAACTTTTATGGAAACCCCTCCAAGAACTTAAAATTGATTGGGGTTACCGGAACAAACGGGAAGACTACCGTTACCAGTTTATTATATCAGCTCTTTAAAAAGGCAGGCTACAAGGTTGGCTTGTTATCTACTATTAAAATTATGGTAGATGAAACCGAGTATAAAACTACACACACCACCCCAGATGCGCTTGTTATCAACCAAAATCTGAGCTTGATGAACGATGCTGGTGTGGAGTTCTGTTTTATGGAGGTAAGTTCTCATGGGATCCATCAAAAAAGAACGGAAGGCTTGGTCTTTGAAGGAGCTATTTTCACAAACCTGTCGCACGACCATTTGGACTATCACAAAACATTTGCCGAGTACAGGGATACCAAAAAAATACTTTTCGATAATCTTTCTAAAAATGCGTTTGCCCTTACTAATATAGATGATAGGAACGGCTTGGTGATGTTACAAAATACCAATGCTAGAAAGTACACCTATGCCCTAAAGAACTATGCGGACTATAAGGCTCAGGTTTTAGAAAATCAGTTTGATGGTCAGTTGTTGAAGATTGATGATAACGAATTGTGGACCAAACTAATAGGTCATTTCAACGCCTATAACATGCTTGCTATTTATGCTACTGCAGATTTACTAGGCTTAGAAAAGTTAGAGACCCTGAGATTGTTAAGTGAGCTCGATAATGTAGATGGTAGGTTTCAGTATTACATTTCAAAACAAAAAATAACGGCTATAGTCGATTATGCCCATACGCCGGATGCTTTAAAAAATGTGCTCGAGACAATCGGCACATTAAGGACTGGAAATGAAAACGTCATCACCGTTGTGGGGTGTGGTGGCGACAGAGACAGATCAAAGCGTCCGGTAATGGGTAATATCGCTTCCGAAATGAGTAACAAGGTCATTTTTACCTCGGATAATCCTAGAACAGAATCACCCTCGGAAATCATTACCGAAATGGTGGCGGGTGTAGAACCCCAGCATACCAATAAAATATTAGCTATTGAAAATAGGGAGCAAGCGATTAAAACGGCTTGTCAATTAGCTGCTGCAAATGATATTATTCTAGTAGCCGGTAAAGGACACGAGACCTATCAGGAAACCAACGGGAAGCGGATAGAGTTTGATGATTTTAAGATGGTAACCGAAGTATTAAAAAGTTTAGATAAATAACCAAGGTCGATATTAATTGGCTTGTAGCGAGAATATATGTTAACCTATCTATTTGAATATTTAGAAAATGAATACCAGTTCCCTGGGGCATCCCTTTTTGGGTTTCTGACCTTTAGGGCGGCTATGGCTATCCTATTTTCTTTGGGTTTGGCTACGATATACGGTAAGCGCATCATTCTTTTTCTTCAAAAAAAGCAGATTGGCGAAACAGTGAGGGATTTGGGCCTAGATGGGCAAAAACAAAAAGCTGGAACGCCAACGATGGGCGGTATTATTATCATATTCGCAACACTAATTCCAGTCCTGCTTTTCGCCAAATTACACAATATCTATATCATACTCCTTATTGTGACCACCCTATGGATGGGGATTATCGGTTTTATCGATGATTATATTAAAATTTTCAGGAAGAACAAAGATGGACTAAAGGGTAGGTTTAAGATTTTGGGTCAGGTTGTTTTAGGATTGGTAGTAGGTGCCACGCTTTATTTTCATCCAGAAGTAACCATGCGCGAGCATACCAAAACAACGATTACCGAGAATTTTACCGTAGAAGAGGTAAAAGGGGCGGATATTAAATCTACCATGACCACGGTTCCTTTTTTTAAGAATAACGAGCTGGATTATAGCAGTTTTATTTCATGGTTGGGCGATGGATTCGCTGGTTATAGCTGGTTAATTTTTATCCCTATCATCATTCTTATTGTTACTGCGGTTTCGAATGGAGCCAATCTTACGGATGGGATAGATGGACTCGCAGCCGGTACTTCCGCCATTATAGTCATTACCCTTGGGATTTTTGCCTGGGTTTCCAGTAACATCATTTTTTCTGAGTATTTGGATATTATGTACATAAAGGGAGTGGAGGAGTTGGTGATTTTTATAACTGCATTTACAGGTGCTCTGGTTGGATTTCTATGGTACAACGCATTTCCGGCGCAAGTTTTTATGGGAGATACTGGGAGTTTAACCATAGGAGGTGTCATTGCGGTAATCGCGATTATAATCCGTAAGGAATTGTTGATTCCCATTCTTTGCGGAATTTTCTTTGCGGAATCTATTTCCGTTATGGTGCAGGTGGGGTATTTTAAATATACGAAGCGAAAATATGGAGAAGGGAAGCGTGTTTTTTTAATGGCTCCTTTGCATCACCACTATCAGAAAAAAGGATACCACGAAAGTAAAATTGTAACCCGTTTTTGGATTGTAGGAATCCTATTAGCCATAGTCACTATAGTGACTTTAAAATTACGATAAATGGCACTTTTAGTGATTCTAGGCGGTGGAGAAAGTGGCGTGGGTACGGCTATTTTAGGTCAAAAAGAGGGATACGATGTTTTTGTATCCGACAAAGGAAAAATTAAAGAGAAATACAAGAACGTTCTTTCGCATTATGGAATTGATTGGGAAGAGGAAAACCACTCAGAGGACCGTATACTAGAGGCAACTATCGTAATGAAAAGTCCTGGTATTCCGGATGCCGTGCCTTTGGTAAAGCAATTAGTAGCTAAAGGTATTCCGGTTATCTCTGAAATTGAGTTTGCGTCTAAGTATACCGATGCCAAAATTATTGGTATAACGGGTAGTAACGGAAAAACGACCACCACCATGCTCACCAACCATCTACTGAAAGGTGGAGGATTAAATGTAGCTATGGCGGGTAATATTGGGGACAGTTTTGCAAAGATGGTCGCTACTAAGGATTTTGAGTATTACGTTTTGGAGATAAGTAGTTTTCAGCTGGACGGTATTCAGGAGTTTAGGCCTGATATAGCGGTAATAACCAACATTACGCCAGATCATTTGGATCGGTACGATTATAAGTTCGAGAACTATATCGCCTCAAAGTTTAGGATTGCGATGAACCAAAAGGAGACCGATTATCTAATTTACGATGCAGATGATGCTGTAATTGTTTCCTGGCTAAAAGCCAACCCGGTCAAATCCAAATTGATGCCATTTTCCCTTAGGGAGAAATTTAAGGAAGGAACCTATTTAGAAGACAAAAATATTATAATAAGAACACTAACAGATAAGATAACGATGACGACAGACGCTTTAGCACTGGAAGGACAACACAACGTAAAGAATACAATGGCCGGGGCTACCATTGCAAAATTGGTAAGTATCCGTAAGGAGACCATCCGAGAATGTATTTCTAATTTTCAAGGTGCACCCCATCGTTTGGAAAAGGTTTTGAAAATAAACCACGTGCAGTACATAAACGATTCTAAGGCAACCAATGTAAATGCCACCTATTTTGCGCTAGATAGTGTAAAGACCCAAACAGTTTGGATTGTTGGCGGTGTGGACAAAGGAAACGATTATACGGCCTTGATGTCACTGGTACGCGAAAAAGTAAAGGCTATTGTATGTCTAGGTATGGATAATACTAAGATCAAGGAAACTTTTGGGAACGTTGTGGATTTAGTGGTGGAAACATATGCTATGGAAGAAGCGGTAAAGGTAGCCTATAAGATTGCCGAGCGCGGAGATACAGTTTTATTGTCTCCGGCCTGTGCCAGTTTTGATCTGTTTAACAACTATGAGGACAGAGGTAATCAGTTTAAGAATTGTGTAAAGAATTTATAAGTGCTAAAACTGTTTAAAAATATCAAAGGAGATAAAGCTATTTGGGCCATTGCGGCCCTATTGGCCCTATTTTCCTTTTTACCTGTTTACAGTGCCAGTAGTAATCTGGTCTATGTGGTAGGTAATGGAACTACCGTTGGTCATTTGGTAAAGCATGCGTTGTTATTGTTCTTTGGTTTTGGTATTATCTACGGTGTTCATAAAATCCCAACACATTTTTTTAGGGGACTCTCCTTGATTGCCTTACCCATAATTTTGGTTTTGTTGGTTTTTGTTTTGGCACAAGGAACAAATAGTGGGGATACCAATGCCAGTAGGTGGATTCATATACCCTTTGTTGGGTTCGGGTTTCAGCCCTCCAATTTGGCGGCAGTAGTGCTACTTATTTATGTGGCTAGATATCTTTCAAAGATACGGGATAGAACAGTTACGTTTACCGAAAGTATATTGCCCTTATGGCTTCCTGTATTTTTTGTAGTGGTATTGATTTTACCCGCTAACTTTTCTACTGCAGGCATTATATTTTCCATGGTATTGATGCTTTGTTTTTTGGGAGGCTATCCTACAAAATATTTGTTGGGAATAGTAGCGACCGGATTGGTTTGTTTGACCTTATTCGTAGTAACGGCAAAGGCATTTCCAGATTTATTTCCAAACCGTGTAGATACTTGGATGAGCCGTATAGATAGTTTTACAAGTCCAGAAGATACAGATGCCAATTACCAGATAGAAAGAGCAAAGATTGCCATTGCTACGGGTGGTATTGTAGGTAAGGGTGCTGGAAAGAGTGTGCAGAAAAACTTTTTACCACAGAGTTCTTCGGATTTTATTTATGCCATAATTGTTGAAGAATACGGTCTTGTGGGTGGTTTTGGCCTTATGTTGGTTTATCTGTTTTTACTGTTTCGTATTGTGGTAGTAGCCAATGGTTCTACCTCTATTTTTAGTAAACTATTGGTTTTGGGTGTGGGGCTACCCATTGTTTTTCAAGCTATGATTAATATGGCGGTAGCCGTAGAACTATTTCCGGTAACAGGTCAGAATTTGCCATTGATAAGTAGTGGGGGAACCTCCAGTTGGATGACTTGTTTGGCTATAGGAATTATTTTGAGTGCTAGTAATAAGAGTTTGGCACAGGATAATGCTGGGCCAGCCGATTTTGATGAGAGTAACCCTTTAGAAGTGTTAAGTGGACAATTATAGGTTTATTATTTCTGGAGGAGGAACAGGCGGACACATCTATCCGGCGATAGCCATAGCGAACGAATTAAAAAGAAGGTTTCCAAAGGCGGAATTCTTATTCGTAGGTGCGAAGGATAGAATGGAAATGGAAAAAGTACCCCAAGCCGGGTATAAGATAGAAGGTTTATGGATTACAGGGATACAACGGAAACTAAGCTTTAAGAATTTAATGTTTCCATTTAAATTGATAAGTAGTTTGATAAAAGCAGGTAGCATAGTAAAACGGGTCAAGCCACATGCCGTAATCGGTACGGGAGGGTTTGCTAGTGGGCCGCTTTTGAGGATGGCATCGGGTAAAGGGATACCTTGTGTGTTACAGGAGCAGAATTCCTATGCGGGTATTACCAATAAACTACTTAAGAATAGGGTGCAGAAAATCTGTGTGGCCTATGATGGTATGCAACGCTTTTTTCCAGCTGATAAAATAGTTAAAACAGGAAATCCCGTCCGTGCAGATTTAGTAAATCTAGCGGTGAATAGGAATGATGCTTTGGATTTTTTTGAGCTCAATCTAACTAAAAAGACGGTATTGGTCTTGGGTGGGAGTCTTGGTGCAAGACGTATCAATTCTCTTATATATGAAAAGTTAGCTTTTTTTCAGAATCTAGGAGTACAGGTGTTATGGCAATGTGGAAAAGGCTATATAGAAGAGTATAAAAGCCTTACGAACGAAACGGTAAAAGTACATGCCTATTTGAATGATATGGATAAGGCTTATGTTGCTGCAGATATAATTATCTCTAGGGCGGGTGCTGGTTCGGTATCTGAATTGTGTATAGTTGGAAAACCTACCTTTTTTATTCCATCGCCTAATGTAGCGGAAGATCATCAGACTAAAAATGCCCAATCTCTTGATAATAAGTCTGCTGCCATATTGATACGGGAAATCGATTTGGAAAGCGAGTTTGAGATACGTTTTAATTCGGTATTCACTAATGAGCAAAAACAAAAAGAGTTATCACAAAACATAAAAGCTTTGGCGCTGCCAAATGCCACAAGTGCTATTTGTGATGAAGTAGAAAAACTTTTAGAAGTTAAGGTTGTATAAATGATAAAAAAGTACAGTGAACAGGGAGAGTACAAATGACAGATTGCGCTACACAAATTAAAGTAGAGAAATAGTTTTTAGTTAGAAAAGTAGAAAGTAAAATTTTTTTAGAACAGGAATTTTGGACTTGAAAAACATACATAGCGTTTATTTTATTGGTATAGGAGGCATAGGTATGTCTGCTTTAGCGCGTTATTTCAGGTTTATAAACCTACAGGTTGCAGGATACGACAAAACAGAAACCCCGTTGACTAGGGAGTTGGTCCAAACGGGAATTTCTATTCATTACGAAGATAGCGTGCAATTGATTCCAGAATCATTTCAGAATCCGAATAGCACCTTAATTGTATATACGCCTGCCGTGTCTTCATCGCATAGCGAATACCAATATTTTCAGAACAATCGTTTTGTGATAAAAAAGCGTTCTGAAGTACTGGGTCTTATCACTAAAGATTCATTCTGTTTTGCGGTTGCAGGAACGCATGGCAAAACAACGACATCTTGTATATTGGCACATTTACTAAAAGAAACCGGCACGCCGCTTACAGCATTTTTAGGGGGTATCTCTGAAGATTTTCAGAGTAATTTTCTTTTGGAGGGAACTGAATATTCGGTGGTGGAGGCAGATGAGTTTGATCGTTCTTTTTTGCGCCTTACGCCTAATGTTGCTTGTATAACCTCTATGGATGCCGACCATTTAGATATCTATGGTGATGCGCAAGCATTAACTACTTCCTTTATCGACTTTACAAAACGTATAAAGCCCGGAGGAACCCTCTTTGTTCGTCAAGGTCTTCCATTAGAAGGTGTAACATATGGCATAGATGACGATTCTGATTATTGCATCCGAAACATAAAAATAGAACAAGGTACTTATATATTTGATTTGAAAGCCCCTAATATAACCTTGAAAGGGGTCAGGTTCACTAAACCGGGTAGGCATAATTTACTTAACGGTTTGGTTGCTTTTGCTATGGCGATTAAAGCCGGGTCGCCACCGGAACGCTTAGCACTTGCATTGGGCACATTTAAGGGTGTGCAGCGCAGATTTTCATATAAGATACATACCCAAGCATTTGTCTTTATTGATGATTATGCACATCACCCCACAGAAATTGATGCGGTGTTTGATGCGATTGAAGAAATGCACCCTAATAAAAAGGTATTGGCCGTTTTTCAACCACATCTTTTTTCTAGAACTAGGGATTTTGGTGATGAATTTGCGAAAAGCCTTTCCAGATTCGATTCGGTACTGTTATTGGAAATCTATCCTGCAAGGGAAATCCCCTTAACAGGAATAGACTCTGATTGGTTGTTGGAAAAAATGACTAATAATAACAAAAAGGTAGTAAAAAAAGAGGCTATCATAGCCGAAATAAAGGCTCAAAACCCTGAGGTACTGGTGACTATGGGGGCTGGGGACATTGGTCTGGAAATAGAAAAAATTAAAAATGAACTGGCATATGCAAACGAACTGGAATAATATAAAGTTAATTGCCCTAATTCTTGCAATTATGGGGTTATACGCGTTTTCTAATCAACGAAACAGTAGGAAAAATATCATTAAAATGAAGGTGGAGTTCAGTGGGGACGAGAATCTCTACCTCACGGAAGGAACGGTTAATAAATTGTTAATACAAAATTATGGTGGACTGGAAAATGTCCCTAAAGAAAAGATAGCTTTGAATACAGTAGAAAAGGCTATCGAAGCCAATGAAATGGTGAAAAGTGCCCAAGTGTATCTTACTATAGATGGTAAACTTACGTCTAGAATTATTCAACGTAAACCAATCGGTCGCATAGAGGGAAATTCGAAATTCTATTTGGATGACGAAGGAAAGCGTATGCCGTTATCGGCTAATCATTCCGCTAGGGTGCCAATAATCACGGGTGATGTAACGGGTGAAAGCTTAGAGGATGTGTATGTTATTTTGGAATTTATCAATGCGGATGGCTTTTTGCGTAAAAACGTAATTGGTATTCATATTGAGGAAAAGGACAATTACAAATTGAAATTTAGATTAAACCAATTTGTAGTGAATTTGGGAAATATAGATAACCTAGAGGAAAAGTTCAGCAATTTCAAAGCGTTTTACGCTAAAGCTAACAAGGATAAAACCTTAGAAGATTTTGCCGTAGTAAGTTTGGAATTCAATAATCAGGTAGTGTGCACTAAAATTTAAAAGGGAATGGAACAAGTTAATTATTCAGTCGGTCTAGACATCGGAACAACGAAGATCGTTGCTATCATTGGTAAGGAAAACGAATATGGGAAGATTGAGATTTTGGGCATTGGAAAGTCCAAAAGTTTGGGCGTTCACCGTGGTGTAGTAAACAATATCACACAGACCATAAAATCGATACAACAGGCTGTTGAAGAGGCCGAAAGTACATCTGGCCTAAAAATCGGTAACGTAGTAGTGGGAATCGCAGGGCAGCACATCCGAAGTTTACAGCACAGCGATTATATAACCAGAGCTGATTCTGAGGAGGTTATTGGAGATATTGATTTAGACAAGCTTGTAAATCAAGTGCATAAGTTGATTATGCTACCAGGAGAGGAGATTATACATGTGCTTCCACAAGAATATAAGGTTGATGGCCAAGCAGAAATCAAGCAGCCTATAGGTATGTACGGTGGGCGCTTAGAGGCCAATTTTCATGTTGTTGTAGGTCAGGTAACCTCCATAAAAAATGTGGGTAGGTGTATTAAAAGTGCAGGCCTTGGACTAGGGAATATTACGTTGGAACCATTAGCGTCGTCCGATGCTGTTTTAAGTCAGGAAGAAAAGGAAGCAGGGGTTGCACTTATCGATATAGGAGGAGGGACTACCGATCTAGCCATTTTTAAAGATGGTATTATAAGACACACCGCAGTCATCCCTTTTGGTGGTGGTATAATTACCGAAGATATCAAGGAAGGCTGTTCTATCATAGAGAAGCAGGCTGAGTTATTAAAGATGAAGTTTGGTTCTGCATGGCCAGGGGAAAACAAAGAGAATGAGATTGTTTCCATACAGGGTCTAAGAGGAAGGGAACCCAAGGAGATTTCTTTAAAAAACCTCTCAAAAATTATACATGCCAGGGTTGTAGAAATTATTGAGCAGGTATACGTAGAAATCAAGAATTACGGACATGACGAACAAAAGAAAAAACTAATTGCAGGGATTGTTCTTACTGGTGGGGGAAGCCAGTTAAAGCATCTTAAACAATTGGTAGAGTACATCACAGGAATGGATACCAGAATAGGATACCCAAATGAGCATTTGGCAGGTGATTCCGATGCCGAGATAGCAAGTCCTTTATATGCCACGGCGGTAGGACTGTTAATGAATGCGGTAAAGAATCAATCCAAGATGCAGGCCGAAGTTAGTTCAGCTCCAGAGATGGATACAGTAACCGAAGAAGAGAATCGGATGGAGGAGCTTCACGTCAACGAAGAAAGAAGAAAGGAACGTAAATCAGTGTTTGATAAATGGTCCGAAAAGTTAAAGGAATTTTTAGACAACGCAGAGTAGAACAACCATAGCATAAAGCATACAATAACCAGTAATAAAAACAATATGAGCAACAGCAGCGAATTTGACAATATCTCTTTTGATCTTCCAAAGAATCAAAGCAATGTAATCAAGGTCATTGGCGTAGGAGGAGGAGGTAGTAATGCTATTAACCACATGTTCCAGGCCGGAATTAACGGAGTAGATTTCGTTATTTGTAATACAGATTCACAGGCTTTGGACAACAGTCCCGTTCCGTATAAGATTCAATTGGGGGTTTCGTTAACAGAAGGATTGGGCGCTGGTGCCAACCCTGAAGTTGGGGAACAAGCTGCCATGGAGAGTATGGAGGACATCAAACAGATGTTGGACAATACAACCAAGATGATATTCATTACTGCGGGTATGGGTGGGGGAACAGGAACTGGTGCTGCTCCCGTTATCGCAAAGTTTGCAAAAGAAATGGATGTGCTCACTGTGGGTATCGTAACCATGCCCTTTAATTTTGAAGGAAAAATGCGTTGCGATCAAGCTCAAAAAGGTATAGAGAAGCTTAGAAACAACGTAGACTCCTTAATCGTAATCAACAATAACAAGCTAAGAGAGGTATATGGTAACCTTGGTTTTAAGGCTGGGTTCTCAAAAGCAGATGAAGTGTTGGCTACTGCGGCAAGAGGTATTGCCGAAGTAATAACACACCACTACACACAGAATATAGATTTACGCGATGCTAAAACTGTACTTTCCAATAGCGGTACGGCCATCATGGGCTCCGCAATTGCTTCGGGTTCCGCTAGGGCAAATGAGGCCATTATGAAGGCCTTGGATTCACCTTTGTTAAACGATAATAAAATCCAGGGGGCTAAAAACGTATTGTTGCTAATCGTTTCAGGTGCTCAGGAAATTACTATTGATGAAATTGGTGAAATCAATGACCATATTCAAATTGAAGCAGGGCATGGTGCAAACATCATTATGGGTGTTGGTGAGGACGACGGTTTAGGGGAAGCCATCGCTGTAACAGTCATCGCTACGGGATTTAACATAGAACAACAGGACGACATTGTAAACACCGAGTCAAAAAAAATAATCCATAATTTGGAGGAGGGACAAAAAGCGGAAATGCAGCTTATGTCATCCGATAAAAAGGTACATGTGCTTGAAGAGGACAACGTGGAGGCAACACCACAAACCCGTTATGAATTGGTTGACCATGGAGATTTTGATTTAATACCTACTACAAACTATATCAAAAATTTTAATGTTTTTTATGAAGAGGTAGTAGCTGAAAATGTTTCGGAGGAAGATTTTGTAATCATAGAATCTTCGGATGCGCTGCGTGAGATAGAGGTAGTTCAAGCAGAAGAGTTAAAAGTAGAAGATAAAGAGGACCAATTTGCAATAGGCTTTGAGTTGCCTTTGGTCACCGATGAAGAGGAAAAGAAAAATGTTATTATGTTCGACCTTAATGATGAGGTTAAGGATATGGACGTAAATGATAGCGTTGAAATTATCCCGGTTTTGGAGTATAATAATAAGGGCGAAACAAGATACAGTCTAGATGACTATATGCAACTGGAAAACAAACTTACGGGAGCAAAATCAAAAGCGGAAGAATTTGAACCTAAGATAGTTGAGGATGAGCTAGTTTTTGAAAGAAAAACGGTTGCTCCTAAAGCTCCTATAGCGCGGCCCGATGAGCAAATGGACCCAATGGAAACACCCATTGAGGAATTGTTAAGGGAAAGAGCTGATGAAAGAAGGAGAAAATTGAAGGATTTTAATTATAAATTCAAAAATAGCGTTAACAACATAGACGAGTTTGAAAAGCAACCTGCATATAAAAGGCAAGGGGTCGATTTAAACGAAAATGCTAGAGAGCAAAAAATTTCCAGAACTAGTTTAAGTGATGATAGTAATAATGATATTCAGTTACGATCAAATAACTCTTTCTTGCATGATAATGTAGACTAGATGCGTTATGCATCATAACTTTTAAACCCGGAAACAGCTCTTGTTTTCGGGTTTATTTTTTATCTTCGCAGCTCTTAAAACAGGCTAATATGGGATTGCAACAACAGGTAATGGAACAATTGAAAACAGCGATGAAGGCTAAGGATACTGTGGCTTTAGAATCCTTGCGAGCTATTAAATCTGCTCTTTTGTTGGCTCAGACTAGTGGGGATGGAGCACTTTCGGAAGATGATGAAGTAAAACTAGTCCAAAAGCTGGTAAAACAGCGTAGGGATAGTGCGACCATATTTAGTGAGCAAGGTAGAGAAGACTTGGCGGAACCTGAATTGGCACAAATTACCGTACTAGAGCAGTTTTTGCCAGAGCAGTTGACCGAAGAAGAAATAGAGAAAGTAGTTATCCTGAGTATTGCTGCTACTGGAGCATCCGGCATGAAGGATATGGGTAAGGTCATGGGCATGGTGTCAAAGGAATTGGCAGGTCAAGCCGATGGAAAAACTATTTCTAATATTGTTAAAAAGAAATTGTCGTAAAGTAATACTATCGCTAGAAGAAATTCTATTTTTGAATATTATATGAACGGCCGCGTGGCGCAACTGAATAGCGCATCAGATTTCGGCTCTGAGGGTTGGGGGT
>CAZMUV010000017.1:0-51621 GCA_964569345.1 uncultured Maribacter sp.
TAGCTCAGGCAGAAATAGAAGAATATAAAAAGAACGCTAAAGATTTGGTGGATGTAAATACGGTAGAACTACTGGCGGATGCATCTGATTTGAGTGTAGGAAAAACAATATTCGAAACCAACTGTGTAGTCTGTCATATGGCTGATGGTGGTGGTGGTATTGGCCCTAACCTTACGGATGCGAACTGGATTTTGGGTGGTGGCATCAAAAATGTTTTCAATACAATTTCCGAAGGTGGTAGGGATGGCAAAGGAATGGTGGCCTGGAAACAAAGTTTAAAACCTTTGGAAATGGCTCAGGTTTCTAGTTACGTGCTAACCTTTCAAGGAAAGACATCAGCGAATCCAAAAGCAGCGGAGGGTGATATTTGGATAAATCCAGATGCTCCTAAAAAGGATATGCCTTCGGTAGAAAAGGATTCAACAGTTATCGTTACCGATTCAACGACGGTTGCTTTGAATTAAAGAAAACCTCAGGATTTGTGATCATACGCTATCAAAAGCCTAGAACCAAAAAGAATACATAATAGTTTCCCTCCTACTACGGGGGATTAAGAGAGGTGTAAAATGTCACAAGATCAAGATAATTTTCGAGATTCAATCGGAACCATTAGAGAAGATGGAAAGCGGGCATGGGTTTTTCCTAAAAAACCGAGCGGTAAGTGGTACAACTATCGTAAATATGTTAGCTACTTCCTATTGGCGTTCTTGCTCGCGGCACCCTTCGTTAAAATTGGTGGTAATCAATTTTTAATGTTCAACGTCTTGGAACGTCGTTTCAATATTTTTGGTTTTCCGTTTTGGCCGCAAGATTTTCATCTATTTGTAATATCGATGATCATCGGTGTTATTTTTATTGCCTTATTTACAGTAGCCTTTGGTCGTATTTTTTGCGGATGGATGTGTCCTCAAACTATCTTTTTAGAAATGGTCTTCCGTAGGATTGAATATTGGATAGACGGCGATAGAGGCGCGCAGATAAAATTGGACCGCCTGCCTTGGAATGCTGAAAAAATTAGAAAAAGAGTACTCAAATGGATTATCTTTTTCATCATTTCCTTCATCATTGCCAATGTATTTTTAGCGTACCTAATAGGTAGTGATAAGCTAGTAGGATATATTACGGACGGACCATTACTGCACCTCAGCACCATGGTTTCTTTATTGATTTTTACTGCAGTATTTTTTTGGGTCTTTACCTGGTTTCGGGAACAAGTCTGTATCATTGCTTGCCCCTATGGTAGAATGCAAGGTGTTCTCTTAGACAACAAATCTGTTGTAGTGGCCTACGACCATAAAAGAGGTGAAGCGGAAAACGGTAGAAAAAAATGGAGAAAGAACGAAGACAGGGAGGCCCTGGGAAATGGCGATTGTATCGATTGCTTCCAATGTGTAAACGTTTGTCCTACGGGAATTGATATTAGAAACGGAACGCAGCTAGAATGTGTAAACTGCACGGCATGTATAGATGAGTGTGATACCATCATGGAAAAAGTAAACCTCCCAAAAGGACTAATACGTTATGCAAGTGAAGACGAAATAACTAAAAAGGAGAAATTTAAATTTACACCGCGTCTTAAAGGATATACCGCTGTACTCATTATCCTTACAGGAATACTTATTGGCATGCTATTTCTTAGAAACGACCTCGAAGCCAATATTCTAAGATTGCCAGGGCAGTTATATGAGCACAAGGAAGGTGATATTATAAGTAATGTGTACACGTTTAAGTTGCTAAATAAGACTACAGATACAGTATCTGACGTGAGTTTTAAACTGTTGTCCCATAAGGGCGAGATTAAGATGGTACGTAAGGAAGATTTCATCGTACCAGCACAAGGTAGAGCAGAAGGCACAATGTTTATAGAGATTAAGAACGCTGCTATTAAGAGTGATAAGGAAAAAGTAAAGATAGGTGTGTATAGTGGTGATAAACTTATAGAAACCACCTTAACAGCGTTTTTGGCTCCTAGGAGTTATAACTAAAAATATTAAATATGAAAATTAACTGGGGAACGGGGGTAGTTCTTGCCTTTGTAGCTTTTATAAGCTTTATACTATTCTTTGTAGTGCGAATGAACATGGATAGCAATGCCAATCATGATTTAGTGACAGAAGACTATTATAAGGACGCATTAAACCATCAAACCGAGCTAAATGCTGAACTAAATGCAAACAAGCACGAAAAAATTAAACTTGAAAAAACAGGGGAAGGCCTACTCTTGCATTTTCCCTCAACTATCGATTTTAAAAAAGCAGAAGGAACAGTGTCCTTTTATAGACCATCTAATAAACAATTGGATTTTGACTTACCTGTAAGTTTATCCAAAACAAATTTGCTCATACCTGACAAACGTTTATTGGATGGTCGTTGGGACATTAAAATAACCTGGTCCCATGACGGACAGGATTATTTACAAAAAGAAAAAATAACATATTGAAAATAAGAATTAATATGTCATTGTGGGGCACGAAGCAATCTGTTGTATTCGTGGCGCAAATTGACGGATTACTTCACTATGCTCACAAAGACAAATAAAAATGTTGCTATCCGCGCTATTACTGGGGTTTATGGGAAGTCTGCACTGCGTTGGTATGTGTGGTCCCATTGCTTTTATGCTTCCGGTAGATAGGAAAAATCCAGTAAAAAAGGCTGGACAAATCACGCTGTACCATTTGGGTAGACTAATAGCCTATGCAACTATTGGTGTAGTATTTGGTTTGTTGGGGAAAGGACTTTACGTCTTTGGTATGCAGCAAAAATTATCTATTGCCATAGGGGTTTTAATGATTGTAATGGTGCTGATTCCTGCAAAGACATTCGCTAAATACAACTTTTCTAAACCTGTTTATAAAATCATATCCAAAGTAAAGAGCAGATTAGGGCAAGAGCTAAAAAAGAAAACAGCAGATACATTTTTAACTATTGGCGTTCTGAACGGGTTTCTTCCCTGTGGCTTAGTATACATGGCACTGTTCGCGGCCATAGCCATGGGTGATGTGGCCAAAGGGAGTTTGTATATGATTTTATTTGGTTTGGGAACCGTACCTTTAATGACCACTGCCGTATATTTTAGCGGCTTCTTAAAAAGTGGAGCAAAAAAACGTATCCAAAAATTAATTCCTGTATTCGTATTTGTTATGGGAGTGCTTTTTATACTCAGAGGTCTTGGTTTGGGCATCCCTTATGTGTCTCCCAGTCCGGTCTTAGAAGTGGTTTCCTCACAAATAGAATGTCATCCATGAAATAAGCTATGCAACTACTTCCAAATGATATCGTTCTACGTCCTAGATTCCAACTGGAACTAACTGGAAGAAAAGAGCCCTTATTGGAAGCTTTTAAAAAGGCAGAAAAGACACCCATTCTGGTCAAACGTATGGACGATCATCTTTTTATCAAGTTTGAGAAAAAAGAAACCAATTTCTGGTCACCACAATTACATTTAGAAATCAACGACATTGACGACAAAAACTCTAAATTATATGGACTCTTTGGGCCTAACCCAACATTATGGACCTTTTTTATGTTTCTCCATTTTGGAGTAGCCACCCTGTTCATTGCATTAGGAATATGGCTTTATGTGAGCGTGAGCTTAAACAAACCCTATTTTCTTCAAACAGTACTCATGGTGCTTTTAATACTGATGTGGCTGGCACTCTATATCTTTGGGCGGTTAGGCAAACGAAAAGGACGACCTCAAATGGAAGTCTTACACCAGTTTATGATGGATACTCTAATAGATAGCTAACTTTTTTAAAAAGGTGACATTACTTTGAATAAATTCGACTCATGGAGGAAACTAAAGACTTAATTAAAGACAGAGCGGATGTTTCTTTACTGGTGCGGACCTTTTATACTAAAATCAGAAAAGATGACGTTTTAGGCCCTATATTCAACAACATTATTACGGACTGGGAAGGCCATTTAGAGCTGCTCACGGATTTTTGGGATACTCAATTTTTCTTAAAACGTACCTACCATGGCAACCCCATAACCGCGCATCAAGAAGTAGATGAGAAGATGAACCATACGATAACTTCAGAACACTTTGGATTATGGCTAAACCTTTGGTTTGAGACTATAGATGAGCTATTTACAGGAGAAACTGCTTGGATTGCTAAAAATAGGGCTCAAAAAATGAGTACTATGCTGTTTATGGAGTTGTTTAAAAAACGGGCTAGATGAGGTTTAATAGAAGGAGAAGCTACACGTTTTTAGATTGAGGTGCGTGCTTATTATGCAGCTCCTTTCATTGCCAAAATGGTGGTAACCCAAACAATTACAGATGAAAAAAAGATGCCCACTGTATTGGCTGCGAAGGCTCTCTTTTTTTCCATTTTAAATATATAACTGGCAATGCTACCTGCATAAACTCCAGTACCGGGAACCGGAAGCATTACAAAGAATATAAGTCCAATAAAACCATACTTCTTTATTTTCTCACCTGATCCAACTTTTGCTTTACGAGCAACGTAAATGGCAGATTTCTTGTAGTAATGCCATTTGAGAAGGTATTTATTTATTTTAGTCAAGAAAAAATACATAATTGGAAAAACAAGGACATTGGCAAAAAAACAACCTGCAAAGACCAGATATATGTTTACACCATTCAATAGCCCATACGGAATTCCAACCTTTGCTTCCCCAAAAGGAGAAAGGCTCCAAAGCATTGCTATGATTAAATCTAAAGCCAAATTTCTAATTTTATTAATCAGTAAAATTACATTCTTCTAATCGATAAACCATTTATTAAATCATAAATAATCTCTAAAAGAATACGTTCCGGATTGCATAGAAAATCGCTATTTTCGTAGGGCTAGGTATATATCCCAGTTTACATAGACTCCTGAAGAATGAAAAAAAACGAATCTAGAAGGTCTTTTCTTAAAAAAGCATCACTTACTACAGCGGCTATTTCGGCATCACCTTTATTATTTGCAACAAGCCTAGAAGAGAAACTACCCCTCATAAGATCCTATTCCGATAGGTCTTATGCTGCGAACGACCATATAAATTTAGCTATTATTGGCTCTGGTATTCAAGGGATCTATGATACGAATACAGCATTAGGTGTAGTCGGTGTAAAACTAGTAGCTGCTTGCGATTTGTATGATGGGCGATTAGACCGAGCAAAAGAATTATGGGGAGATTCGATTTTTGTGACACGTGACTATAGAAAAATACTGGAGCGTAAAGATGTTGATGCAGTGATTATTGCTACTCCCGATCATTGGCATCAAAAAATTACAATTGAAGCGTTAAAAGCAGGTAAGCATGTGTACTGCGAAAAGCCTATGGTGCAAAAATACGAGGAAGGTGAAGCAATTATTAATGCCCAAAAGAAGAGTGGTAAAATATGTCAGGTAGGAAGTCAGGTAATGTCTTCTTTAGGTAATGAAAAAGCCAAACAGCTATATGAAGAAGGAGCTATTGGAGATATAGTGATGCTGGACATGTACAATGATCGATATTCTGCCGAAGGAGCTTGGCAGTATCCTATTCCGCCAGACGCTAATCCAAGTACCATAGATTTTGACACCTTTTTGGGTACGGCTCCTAAGGTCCCTTTCGAACTCAAACGCTTTTTTAGGTGGAGAAACTATCAAGATTACGGAACTGGGGTAGCAGGTGATTTATTTGTACATGCTTTTTCAACATTAAATTATGTTTTAAGTTCACACGGTCCTAATAGAGCATTGGCCACAGGAGGTCTTAGATACTGGAAAGATGGTCGTGACGTACCAGATGTTACCATAACGTTATATGACTATCCTAAAACCGATACCCATGCCGCTTTCAATGCTGCATTTCGAATTAACTTCATCGCTGGGAATGGTGGTGGTGGCGGATTTAAATTGATAGGTACGGAGGGAGAAATGGAAGTTGGTCAGAACCAAGTAACTTTAAAACGGTCCAAATTAGGTGGGGGACCGGGCGGTTATTCTTTAATTGCCTATACGGAAGAAACCCAGCAAAAGATAAAGGACGACTACACAAAGAATAAATTATCATCTAGAGTACAATCGTTGAATACTGGAGCTACAACTTGGCAAGCTCCTAGTGACTATAAAGGGGGTCATTACGATCATTTTAACAATTTCTTTACCGCTATTCGCGAAGAAGGTAGTGTAGTGCAAGACCCAACTTTTGGCTTAAGAGCTGCGGGTGCAGCCCTGTTAGCCAATGAAAGTTATTATAAAAAACAGCCTGTAGACTGGGACCCAATAAATATGAAATTATTGTAATGCCTATATCTTAAAAGTGACCACGGGTAATGTGGAATGGTTGGCGACATCCTCGCCAATACTGCCCAAAAAGAAATGGGAAATTCCTTTGCGGCCGTGGGTAGGGATTCCAATAATATCTGCATGGCTCTCCATGGCAAAATTTATCACACCGCTTTCAACGGAGTAATCGTTGTAAATAGCAACTAGCAAATCAAAGCCAACGGTATCGCAAAAGGCAACTATTTTTTCTTGAATCTCCTTGGTACTCAAAAATGCATCACCAGGTGTATTTACATATACCAATCTCAGTTCTGTCGCAAAGATTTCAGCTATATATTTAGCCCGCTGAAAAGCATGAATATTCTCCTCTTTCAAATCACAGGCGAATACCATTTGCTGCGGCTCAAAATCATCGGTATCGTCTTTGATAACCAGTACGGGTATATCGGAATGTCGTACTACTTTTTGCGTATTGGACCCAACAAATATTTCTTTAAGTCCTTCGCTGCCGTGGCTACCCATAACGATTAAATCAGCCTTATTTTCTTTGGCTACCGTGCTTATTTCGCTAAAGACCTTGAAATGTTTTATTATGGGTACTATTTCAACACCCTCTAGGTAAGGTTTGTCCAGAAACTCTTTTAATCGCTTCTCAGCAAGCCGTATTAAAAAAACTGTATTCTGCATTTGAGCCCCTTCATTCGAAGAAATTAACGCCTCGTTTAATTCTAGCATATGTAAGGCATATAATGTTGCCTTATGCTTTTTGGCTATTGATGCTGCTACTTTGAATGCATATTCTGATTGAGTTGAAAAATCAATAGGTACTACAATATTTTTCATATCAGTGATTTTAATGGTTTATATTAGATTAGACCGTCATGGAGAACAATCTTGTATTGGGAACTTTTTTATGTAATCTTACATCAAAGGCCATGCATACATTTCGCATGTAAGGCCTTCCTTTTTGTGTGACTTTGAGTTGATGTGTATTTATCTCAATAAGACCGTCCTTTCGCATGTTATCTAGTCGTTGCAGAACAATGGGAAGGTCAGAAAAAATCATTTGTTCATTAAACCAAGAGGTGTCCATACTACACATAAGATTTAGGATATGCTTACGGATGACTTCATCCTCGGAAGAAAGGATATGCCCCTTGACTACTGGAATTACGTTATTCTCAACCAATTGCCTGTATTCTTCTAAATCTTTCACGTTCTGGGCAAAACCATACCAACTATCGCTAATGCTGGAAGCGCCCAAACCTATCATTAGTTGTGTTTTAGAAGCCGTATATCCCATAAAATTACGATGTAAACGTCCTTCTTGCGTGGATATAAACAATTCATCGGTTTTTAAGGCAAAATGGTCCATCCCTATTTCCTCATATCCAAGTTGACCGAGTAAAGCCTTTCCTGTTTCGTACTGTTTTCTTTTTAAATCTGCAGAGGGCAAATCAGAATCCTTGTAACCTCGTTGCCCGTTTCCTTTCATCCACGGCACATGTGCATAACTATAAAAAGCCAACCGATCTGGAAGTAAGGTTTTAGTTTTGTTTATGGTCTCGATAACGTGATCCATAGTTTGGTGGGGCAAGCCAAAAATAATATCGTGCCCTATAGAAGTATAGCCAATTTCACGTGCCCACTCTGTAACTTTTTTTACATTTTCAAAAGGCTGAATCCTATGGATGGCCTTTTGTACTTTTTCATTATAATCCTGCACGCCATAACTAACTCTCCTAAAACCTACATCGTACAATACTTGTAAATGTTCTTTGGTTGTATTATTGGGATGCCCTTCAAAGCTAAACTCATGGTTTTCGGCCTGTGTTGCTTTTTCAAAAATCCCGTCAATAAGATTTTTTAAATTCTCTGGACTAAAGAAAGTAGGCGTACCACCACCCAAATGCAGCTCTTTAATAACAGGTTTTTCTGAAAACAAGGCTACATAAAGCGACCATTCCTTTAATACGGTTGCTATATATGGTTCCTCTACCTCGTGTCGTTTTGTGATTCTTTTGTGGCAGCCACAAAATGTGCATAAACTTTCACAGTAGGGTAAATGAATATACAAACTTATGCCTTCGGTGCTATTGGATTCCGAAAAGCTTTGTTGAACTGAAGCCTCCCATTTTTTGCCTGAAAATGAGTCTATATCCCAATAAGGTACTGTTGGATAACTGGTGTATCTAGGTCCGGGAACATTATATTTTTGGATAAGGCTGCACATTATACTACTAGGTTTCTAACAAAGGTATACCCTATTGGTATTCGAAAATATGACAATTATCATATCTGCTTGGCGCTAACCTTTGGAATCTATAAGAAAATAGAGTCAATGGGTCTATTTTGTTTTTGTAATTAATCTAATCTTTAGATAATAACTATTTGTTATTATTCTACAGCTTTGTTAAACTTCTGGTTTAGGCCAGCTATCAGTTGATGAGTTTGTTTATCAAACCCAATAATGTCACCTGATGCATTTCGCTTAAAGTGAAACCATAGTTCTTGCTCTGTGTCAAAGAATAAATCCTTCTTGTAAGCGTAGATTGGAACTGGGTCTAATACTATATTTCTTCTGATAACTTGGTATTTTAAGGTATCATTCTCAATCAAGATATTATTCCAAAAAACCTTACTTTTCTCAAAAAGATAAGCACCAACATATTCTTTTTTTTCTTTGGAAGAAATTTCACTCGGTATTAGCATTTTATTTTGCTGAACACGCCTTTCCTTTAAGTTATATTTGTTTCCGTTTTTTAAAAAATAGAATTTGTTTTTTCCAGTTTCCAGTGTGTCTGTTTTATTGAAATAAGGCGACCAAAAAGTTCCGTCATAAATGGCTACATATTTAGTACCGATAACTTCAAATTCATCTCCTTGTATAATAATTGCTGTATCCTCATCAATACCAACACCTAATAATTCTGGTTTAACTTTCAATAGGTCAAACATATCATAATGCCTGTTTCTTTCCAGATGATGCTGGTCAAAAGCGGTATTTGTTACAAATCCTAATCCAATTTCAGGAGTGCTAATAATATTATAACTTCCATTTAAATCTCTACTGCCTCTTGCCAAATAAGAGCCTTGAATACTTGCACCTGCGGAATGACCGCCAATTATCCCACCTCGATTTAAGATATTTTTTAATTCCAAGTGGGTTTTTGTATTCAAATATGCATCTGCCGTTCGCCATTGCCTACCGCCAGTGAGCCAAACAGCTGTTGCGGTGGTTAAAGGTTTCACAAATGCATCGCTATTGGCTACTATAGTGTCTCTGGTGTGGAGCAATGTAATACTATCAAAACCACGGGTGATAAACTGTCTTTTTAAAATCTTAAATTCAGGGTCGTAGTTTATCGAATTCTCATCAAAAGCAGTTGGTATCACAACAAGTTTAGCTGTGTTTCCGCCTGCCAAATCAAAGAATATCTTCCACATTTCGGGCGTCATTCCTCCACCGCCAATTAATAATTTCCCATGTTTAGGTCCGCGAGATTCGCCTTTTGTCGTGGGTGGTTTTGTCTCTGGAGTTTGGCAACAGGTAATTAAAAGGAGTAGTGATACTGTCAGTAGTTTTTTAAGTAGACATAATGTTCGTTTTTTGATTGTCATAGAATTGCTGAATATTTTTACAATGCATACGAACATAGCTATAAAAACACTTGTTGTTATACCTAAGGTAGCTTAGGTGTAAAACAAAAAATAAAAAGGTCAAACTAACCTTGTTGTCTAAAGCATTTAGTATATAGAATTCTGCTGTTAATAGGCCTCCTTCATCCATTGATACGGTTGCCGGTTCATCCACAAGCCTCTAGTGAAATCAGGAAAATCCTGTGGTTCACCGTTATTGTCAATAGATAGCTCAGATAAAGGAGTTACAGCACTCCAAGCGGCAGCATCGTAAGCATCCATAGGTGGGGCTATATTCGCCTTCGCAGATTCAATAAAAGAGTTCATAACAAAGAAGTCCATTCCGCCGTGTCCAGCATCTAAAGCATATTCGCCGTATTTTTTCCAAAGGGGATGGTCATACTTTTCCAACCATTCTGTGGCTTCACTCCATTTGTGCGATTCCGATTGACCCTCTACATATATTCTATTTCCATCTACCTCCCATAAACCATTTGAACCTTGAACTCTAAACCCTAAGGAGTAAGGTCGGGGTAAATTACAATCATGGGTAATAATAATAGTTTCCCCATTTGCCGTATCAATGGTTGTGGTAATAACATCACCCTGCTTAAATTTAACTTTGGCATTCGGGTGGTCTTTTCCTCCCACCTCTGCGATATAATTATGCAGGCCTATAGCCTTTGTTGCATGCGATGTTAAAGACATAAATCTATTTCCCCTGTTAATATCTGCCATAGCGGCAATAGGGCCTAGGCCGTGTGTTGGATACACATCAGCATTTCTTTTTACTGAGTGTGCCGTACGCCATTTGGCTTCGGAAATTCCCTTTTTTCCAAACTCTGCACCTTTGCCATAGGCCGTTTTTCCATCGTTAAATTTCACATGACGTAAATCGTGCTGGTAACCGCATCTAAAATGCACCAACTCTCCAAAAACGTTTTGTTTTACCATGTTTAAAACAGCGAGTACGTCTCTACGATAATTCACGTTCTCCATAATCATCATATGGGTACCAGTAGCCTCATGGGTATTCACTAAATCCCAACACTCTTCCAAGGTATTGGAAGCAGAAACCTCTACCCCTGCATATTTTCCTGCTTTCATAGCGTCTACCGTCATGCGAGTATGCCATAACCAAGGTGTGGCAATAATCACGGCATCTACTTCTTTAAGCTCTAATAAATTTCTATAATCGTAATCACTGGCTCCAAATACCTGTGGTATTTTAGCGCCTGCTTTTGAAATCAATTCCTTCGCAAGCGTAATTCTAGAAGGGTCAACATCACAAATAGCGGTAACATTTACGTCTTTACGTAACAACAAGTTTTGTAAGTGATTTGTTCCCCTCAATCCGACTCCAATCATTGCAACATTAAGCTTGTCTGCGGCACTGTATATATTTTTAGCAAAACCTGGTACCGCAAATAGTCCTGCCCCAGCAAGTGATGTGTTTTTGATGAAATTACGTCTTGAGCTCATATCAGTATTTTAAATTTATGCTTTGAATTTATGAAAAACTTATATCATTGGAGAAGATGTGTTGTATATTATTATTGATATCATCCTATTAAAACACCATACATCTAACTTTCGCTGTATTTTTTAAAGACAATCCTTACTTTTACACTATAAATATAATAACCATGACATTACTTTTAATGGCTGCAGGAAGCGGCAGCAGATACGGAAAATTAAAACAATTTGATGAACTCGGCCCTAAAGAGGAGTTCCTAATGGAGTTTGCTATTTATGATGCGATTAAAAATGATTTTGATCAAATCGTGGTTATTACCAAGGCGGAAAATGTATCCTTCTTACATGAATACCTAAGCGAACGACTACCGAAAAACATTAAACTTGATGTATTGGCACAGGAAATAAGTGATTTGCCCGCCGGTATTGCGTTTACTGGAAAACGGAAGAAGCCGTGGGGCACCGCACATGCCGTTTGGACCGCAAGAAACGTAATCAATGGCCCTTTTGTGGTCATTAATGCTGATGATTTCTACGGACAAGCAGCGTATAAGAAAGCAGCCGATTTTATCAAATCTGATGACAGTGCATACTCTTTATTAGGGTACACTTTAAAAGACACGCTTTCTGAACATGGATCGGTTTCTAGAGGGGTTTGTAAAGTATCTGGCGATGATTTATTATCTGTAGAGGAACGATTAAAACTAGTTCAAAAAGGGCAGATAGTCTTAGACGAGGATACCGGATTGGAATTTACCGGTGATGAACAAGCAAGTATGAATTTTTGGATATGCAGACCATCTATTTTCGCGAAAATAGAATCAGAATTCAAAATTTTCTTAAATGATGAAGATCGTATTGCCAATAGTGAGCTCTACTTACCTTTTATGATACAAGAGATGCTTCAAGCAAAAGAAATAGAGGTAAAATGTATTCCATCTGGTGGAGATTGGTTTGGGGTAACCTATGCTAGCGATAAAGAAACGGCTATGGGAAGCTTGAAGGATAAAACTAACCAAGGCCAGTACGTTTCTCCTTTATGGAACTAATAAATAGTACATATACCCCAGAAAAGCTTCAAAAACTTCTGGGGTGTTTTGTAATTAAAAATCAAGACTTTAGCTTTCAGCCTCTTACCGCGGGCTTAATAAACGATACGTTCTTGGTTAGTGTCGAGGAGAAACCCATGTACGTTCTCCAACGTATCAATCATACCGTTTTTCCCAACGTTAGCGGATTAATGAAAAATGTTTCTAGTGCTTTGAAAGTCTTGAGCGCAAGGGACTATTCCGAAATCAAACTATTAAAAACTACGGACGGATCTTATTTCATAAGGACTGATACGGGCTATTGGAGGTTAATGAGTTTTATTGTCGATAGTACCACCTATGATACTACGGAAAAAGAAGAAACTGCCTTTGAGGCGGGGCGGATAATAGGAAACTTTCACCTACTTCTAGAAGATCAGAACCTTTTAGAATACACGGATACCATTCCACGTTTTCACGACATGCCTTTGCGCGAGGAACAGTTTAAGGATGCACTGGCTTCCGCTGATGATTTAAAGCTGAAAACCGCAAGTAGTGCAATCGCTTTTGCGAAAGAAACGCTTGTTACTTTAAAAGACATACAGATTGCTGCCTTGCAATCGCGTGTATGTCATAACGACACCAAACTAAACAACATCTTGTTTTCCAAGCAAACGGGTAAAGGACTATGTCTAATAGATTTAGATACGATTATGAAAGGGTATTTTTTCTATGATTTTGGCGATGCTATTAGAACCGTAGTCAACACCGCACCCGAAGACGAAAAACAACTGGAACTTATTTGTTTTAAGGAGCACTTGTTCAGCGCATTTGTATCCGGACTGGCCAGTAACCCTTCTTTTTTAAGTAAGGCAGAATTAGAATCTTTGCCCATGGGAGCAGTTTTTATGCCTTTCATTCATGGACTTAGGGCGCTAACGGATTATCTGGAAAACAATAGGTACTACAAGGTTACTTACGAAAACCAGAATTTAGACCGATGTATAAGCCTGTTTGATTTTTCGAAAAAAGCTTTAGATAAGATTCCATTTATGGAAACGGAGTTAAAACGTTTGTTTCCAGAAGCAATATAATAGTTTAGAAATACTACCCATCCCTCAATGTTCTACCGAAAGGGGAGGATTCCTCATCAGACAACACTAGTTGAGCCAATCTTAAATATGAATTGTGCTCATTACTATATAGGATTTGTAAAAAATAGCGCTACACAATAGCTGTCAAAATGGTTAAAACCAAAAAGAGTCCGGTTGTTTAGAACCGGACTCTTTTACGAGAACACTATATGAAAATGAAAAAAGTTAATTCGTTTTTATTACATACTAAAAGTACCTTCTTTCTACCTGTTGTAAAATTTATTGTTGTGAACTTATTAAATTCTGTGGTGAATGAAGGCAATTTTGTTTTAAATGGATTTCACATTGATTAGAAGTTAAAAATCAGAAAATAAACTATCAAACTAATCATGACCTTAAAAATGAGGCAAGACACTGTTTTAATAACAAATTAGATGCGCCACAAAAATTAGAAACAGTTCAGTAAATAGCATAAAAAAGCCGATGCTCCCACCGGCTTGTACTAGCTAACTCAAAATATGAACATTTGTTCTAAAAGAACATAACAAAAATAAGTCGTTCTTATGGAGTTGGTGTTACGTTAACCTAAACAATAAGTTATGTTATTTGAATGCTGGGTATCCTGTAATGTCAGCACCCGTAATTAACAGATGTATATCGTGTGTTCCCTCATACGTTATTACACTTTCTAGGTTCATCATATGTCGCATAATACTATACTCACCTGTAATTCCCATGCCACCCAATATTTGCCGCGCTTCACGTGCAATTTTAATGGCCATATCTACATTGTTACGTTTAGCCATGGAAATTTGAGCCGTAGTAGCTTTGTCTTCATTCTTTAATTGCCCTAGTCTTAATGCCAATAACTGTGCTTTGGTAATTTCGGTAATCATTTCTGCAAGCTTCTTTTGTTGTAACTGAAAAGCTGCAATAGGCTTTCCAAACTGTACGCGTTCCTTAGCATATCGTAACGCTGTATCGTAACAGTCCATGGCAGCTCCTATGGCACCCCATGCAATACCATAACGTGCAGAATCCAGACATCCTAATGGAGCACCCAGGCCTGTTTTGTTAGGCAGTAAGTTTTCTTTAGGGACTTTTACATTATCGAAAATTAGTTCTCCAGTAGCCGAGGCGCGAAGCGACCATTTGTTATGTGTTTCTGGCGTAGAAAAACCTTCCATACCCCGCTCAACTATTAAACCATGAATTCTTCCTTCTTCGTTTTTTGCCCAAACAACTGCGATATCAGCAAATGGGGAATTAGATATCCAAAGTTTTGCACCGTTCAAGAGATAGTGGTCACCCATATCCTTGAATTTTGTCTCCATACCACTTGGATTAGAACCATGATTAGGTTCCGTAAGTCCAAAACAGCCCATCCACTCGCCACTCGCTAGCTTTGGTAGGTATTTTTTACGCTGTTCCTCTGTACCATAAGCGTAAATAGGGTACATTACTAAAGAAGACTGTACAGAAGCTGTAGAACGAACCCCACTATCACCACGCTCTATTTCTTGCATTATAAGTCCGTAACTTATCTGATCTAGACCAGCGCCACCATATTCTTCTGGTATGTAAGGACCAAAAGCACCAATATCCGCAAGACCACTTATAATCTGCTTTGGAAACTCAGCCTTTTGGGCATATTCCTCAATAATCGGAGAGACATCTCGCTTTACCCATTGGCGTGCGGCATCACGAACCAATTTATGTTCATCGGAAAGTAAATCGTCTATATTATAATAATCTGGGGCTTCAAATAAATCAGGTCTCATAAATCGCAATTTTTATCAAAGATAATTAGAAAAAATATAACATTAGAAAGACTAATTGTTATATTTAATATATGGTGTATGTGTTGAAATAACGGTTTAGGCGTTTAAAAATTGCGCCAATAGCTTATGAAAATGGTGTACTCCTTTTTCCCGAGTAGGTGAAAATCTTCCTGCTTTATAAAAATGTGATTGTACACCTTTCTGCACGCCTTCAACGACTTCTTCATCTTCTAACTCCACCTTGTCTAAGCCAGAGCCAGCTCCCTTATCTAGTTTGTTTTCATTATAGACATAACTCATAAATGACACTTTAGTTTTCTTCATATGCAATGGCTGGACAAGATTAACGGATACCCCCCAAGGGTAAAAATTGAACATCATATTGGGGAAAACCCAGTAATAGTAAGCCGCTACTTGTTTTCCAAAATCTGGATGGCCTTCTGGTAACTCAAAAACCGCTTCAGACTCCTTCGCGTAACCAATTTGAAGATTACAATGATTGTACAAAATAGTGTCATAACTGCCATAATCAAGAGCAGCATCTAAATCTTCATGCACAAAAGGAATATGAAAACCTTCAAGATAATTATCACAATAAAGGGCCCAATGTGCATTGACCATATATTCTTTGTTTCTGCTCTCGTCAAGTTTAAATTCATCTAATGGTAAAAACCCCACACGTTCATTCATACTATCTATAACATCTTGAAAATCAAAACTTGGGTTTAGACCTGCAAATAAAAAGGGTCCCCATTTACGTAATGGAAATTGATGTAAACTATCACATGGTCTTGGGAAATCTTGGGTTTCTTTAAACTCTGGCATATGTTCAAATTTCCCATTAAGTGCGAAACGTCTTCCATGGTATCCACAGACTATTTTTTTTGTTTTCCCAGATTTATTAATTAAAAGATTACCTCGGTGCGTGCAAACGTTAGTCAAGCAATATATAACCTCATCAGTATCTTTAGTTAATAGCATGGGTTCAGTTAAGAAACCATCTAACAAAATAAAAGGATGTGAATTTGAAGTATCCTTTATTTCTTGTGTACTGCCAACCCATTGCCAAGACTTATAAAATACGGATTGTTTTAGCGCTTCAAAAATCTCAGGGTTTCTATAAAAAGAGGACGGCAGTGTTTCCGCTTTGGAAATGTCAGCATCTATATGAAAGCTATAATCCATAACTAATTAATTTGTAAATTAGGCAAGTTTCTTTTCAAAAGTAACCAATTATCACATAAAAGAACTTCACAATTAAATGGGTAATGAAACTAAAAAAATAGGTTTATGGACCTGTACTTCGTTAGTTGTAGGGAATATGATTGGAGCCGGTATCTTTTTAATGCCTGCAGTCTTAGCCTCCTATGGAGGCATCAGTATCTTTGGATGGCTTTTTTCTTCAGTGGGTGCGGTATTATTGGCAGCTGTATTTGGAAAGTTAAGTGCCCTTGTTAAAAATAAAAATGGAGGTCCTTACATCTACTCAAAAGAGGGAATAGGCGATTTTGCTGGGTTCTTAGTTGCTTGGGGATATTGGATATCTACTTGGGTTGCCAATGCGGCAATTACCATTGCTTTTGTTAGTGCGCTGAGTGTTTTTTTTCCGGTTTTGGAAACAAATACTCTTTATGCCGTTTTATTAGGACTAGTAACAATATGGTTTTTAACATGGATTAACTCTAGAGGTTTACGCGAATCTGGTAAGGTTCAGGTAGTAACCACATTATTAAAGTTGATTCCCTTGATACTGGTTATTATTGGCGGCATCTTCTTTTTCAATATTGATAATTTTATTCCATTTAATCCGAGCGGGGAAACAGATATGGCAGCTATTGCCATAACCGCAACCTTAACCCTATATGCCTTTTTAGGTGTAGAAAGTGCAACGGTTCCCGCTGGGAATGTTGAAAACCCGGAGAAAACGGTCCCTAAAGCGACTATGTTGGGGACCATAATTACCACTTTAGTTTATGTGTTAAGTACGGTTGTAATTATGGGAATGATACCATCGGATATTTTATCAAAATCGCCTGTCCCTTTTGCTGATGCTATGTATATAATTACAGGGAAATGGGGTCAAAATCTAGCTGCTTTTGGCGCTGCAATTGCTGCTTTTGGTGCTTTAAATGGTTGGATTTTAATACAAGGTCAAATAGCGATGGCAACCGCGAAAGATGATTTATTTCCTAGAGTATTCAGAAGAGAAAACAAAAATGGAATTCCTGTTTTGGGAATTGTCATAGGTAGTATCTTAACCTCACTGGTCATGTTAATGAACTATTCTGAGGGTTTAGTAGCGCAGTTTAAATTTATAATTCTAATCACTACACTTTGCACTTTAATTCCATATTTATTCACTGCCGCTGCTTATATTTTAATCTTACTTGAGCGCAAATCACCAAACCTTAGATGGCTGCCAGAAGTGACGCTTTCTAGCCTTGCCTTTAGTTATTCTTTATGGGCAATATACGGTGCTGGTGAAAAAGCTGTTTACTATGGGTTTTTGTTACTCCTTGCCGGTATTCCTTTTTATGTTTGGATGAAATTTAGAAATCGATTAAAAAAGTAAATCACATTATGAAGTATACGAGTCATTCTGAATACCTTCCCTTGTGTTCTGTTTTTATAAAAACCGCTTCTGATGCTTTCATTAATGAGGATAAATTAGAGGCCGAATGGGAAACCCTAAATTATTTAGGCAAACCCGAACTGTTAAAATCTAATAGTGAATATGAGATTTTTGAAAAAATACTAAAGGATAAAGGTGTTGAAATAATCTATTCTCCTATAGATACTAATTTATCTTTAGACGCAATTTATTGCCGAGATGCATCTATCGCAACCAATGATGGAATGATTATTTGTACCATGGGTAAACAAGAAAGAGCCTTAGAGCCTGAAGCACAACGAAAAACTTTTCTAGCCAATGAAATTCCTGTTTTAGGAACCATTCAATCTCCTGGTACATTAGAAGGTGGCGATGTAGCCTGGTTAAACCAAAAAACCTTAGCTGTTGGACTCACCTATAGAACCAATCTTGATGGAATAGAGCAATTGAGAACTTTACTCGACCCTCAAGGTGTTACCGTGATAACGGTAGACTTACCACATTATAAAGGAGTAGAAGACGTATTTCATTTAATGTCAATTTTTAGCCCTGTTGATAAAGATTTGGCTGTGGTCTATTCTCCATTGATGCCTATTAGATTTAGAAATCTATTATTGGAAATGAATTATAAATTGGTTGAGGTTCCTGAAGAGGAGTTTGAAAGCATGGGTTGTAATGTCTTAGCGATTGGACCACGAAAATGTGTTATGGTAGAAGGTAATCCAAAAACAAGGCAAGCACTTGAAAAGGCAGGCTGTGAGGTTCTTGTTTATAGCGGGAAAGAAATTAGTGTTAAAGGTGGTGGTGGCCCTACTTGTTTAACAAGACCAATAAAAAGATTAAAATAAAACTACATTTTCAAATAAAACTCCTTCGTTAGCGCAATGTATGCTGCGGTGTATTGATGTCTTTCAACTTCAATGGTCAATTCATCTTTTAAAACCTCTTTTTTGATAAACGAAAACTGAAGTAAACTTCTTTTGATTCCAGAAGAAGGGGTGCCTTTTATCCTAGTTATATGTTGAGGGTAAAGCCCTAACGGTGTTGCTATATTTATAAATTGAAGCTCTTCCTTGTATGGAATAATAACTGCAAAAGAACCACTAGGAGCTAATAATTGGGCTGCGCCTTGGAGTAATTCCTGAAAGGGTAAGGCAGTGTTCTGCCTAGCTAAATCTCTTGAGACATCTCCACTAGAAACGTCTTCGGTGTAAAACGGCGGATTGGAAACAATTAAATCATAAGGTTCTGCCATATCATCTACCAGTTCGTCTAAACCGGCATGAAAACAAAAAAGGCGGTCTGCCCATGGCGAGGCTTCAAAATTATCCACACATTGCTCGTAAGCGGTCTCATCAATTTCTATAGCTTCAATATTTTCTGCGTCGCATCGTTGTGCGAGCATAAGTGCAATTAGTCCCGTGCCAGCACCGATATCCAAAATCGTATTCGGTCTAGCTTCCACTGAAGTCCAAGCACCTAATAAAACACCATCTGTACCGATTTTCATGGCACACTTGTCTTGTTGAATGCTAAATTCTTTAAACTTAAAAGGTTTGCTCATTCCAGTTGCCCCGCTTCCCTAGTTTCTGCACCCTCTAGTTCTAGAAGTGAATCTCCTAAACGGGAACGCATATCGTTTGCCAAAAGCTTTATTTTTGTTATTATTTCTGGATGTTTTGATGCTACATTGGTCGTCTCGCTTACATCGTTTTGCATGTCGTACAGTTCTATTTCTTCCATATCTATCATACGGTAGTCTCCTGGAAAGCCATCTTTGCCCAGTTCCTTTCCGTCCATAGTCCTATATCGGTGTGGAAAGTATAGCTTCCATTTCCCATAGCGTACCCCAAAAAGTTCGTTTACCCTATAGTAAAAGAAATAGGCTTCCTGAGGACCTTTGTCGGTCTCTCCCTTCAATAGTTTTAGAACACTCTTACCATCAATAATATTTTTAGGCAAGCTTGCTCCAGTCTCCTCTGCAATAGTAGGTAGGATATCTATGGCCATGACAGGTTCTTCAATCACCTTACCCGAAGGAATTACTTTTGGGTATTTAATAATAAAGGGCTCACGTTGCCCACCTTCCCAAGCGGTTCCTTTACCTTCTCTCAATGGATATGCACTTCCGGCATGGTTGCCATACGATAACCAAGGACCATTGTCAGAGGTGAAAATTACGATGGTATTATCTTCTAGTCCGTTCGCTTTTAAAGCAGCAGTAATCTGTCCTACAGACCAATCTATTTCCATAATTACATCGCCATACAACCCTCTATTGGATTTTCCTTTGAACTTGTCTGATACAAACAAAGGAACATGGGGTTGTGGATGGGGAACATACAGAAAGAAAGGATTATCCTTGTTTCTATTAATAAAGTCTACACTTCTTTCTGTAATCTGGGTAGTTAATTGGGATTGTTCCTCTAAAGTATCGATTACAGTCTCGTTTTCATATAACGGAAGGTCGGGAAAGTTAAAAACTGGACCTTGCTGCGGGTGGTAGGGCCACATATCATTAGAATACGGAATACCGAACCACTCATCAAAACCATGGCGTGTGGGTAGGAACTTTTTTTGATGCCCTAAATGCCATTTTCCAAATATTGCAGTGGCATACCCTTGTGTCTTTAGTAGTTCTGCCAATGTGGTCTCGGAAGCATTTATACCATGGGTATTGCCAGGCCCAAGGGCATTATGGATACCTATTCTATTTGGGTAGCAACCTGTGAGTATACCTGCTCGAGAGGCCGAGCATACTGCTTGGGCCGAGTAGTAGCTTGTAAGTATGGTGCCTTCTTTTGCCATTTGATCTAAATGTGGTGTTGCAATGTCGTCTGCCCCAAAAACCCCAACATCATTATAGCCTTGGTCGTCTGTAAATATAAGCACCACATTAGGAGGTCTACTTTCAATTTCTTTAGTATCTTCTTTACAACTGGAAAACATACATAAAACACTTATGAAAAGAAAATGGGGAACGTGGGTAATAGCGCTTGCTAATCTGCTCATCATTATAAATTAAAATTTGGTAAAATTCTACTTTTTGCATCGTTCAGGTAGCTTCTGCCAATGGTATATCTTAAGCCACCAACTTCTACACTGTTACCTTCTACCACGCTTACCTTATCAATAGCAATAGTATAAGATCGATGTATTCTTAAAAATTGGTTTGAGGGCAAATCATCAGTAAAGCTACTTAGTGTACTATGGATAATAAACTTGG
Source organism: uncultured Maribacter sp. (assembly GCA_964569345.1). Classification (GTDB taxonomy): domain Bacteria; phylum Bacteroidota; class Bacteroidia; order Flavobacteriales; family Flavobacteriaceae; genus Maribacter. The sequence goes on from CAZMUV010000017.1 coordinate 21,083, forward strand.
AAGTTGGCGTTATGATTCTAATGTAGTCTTTGAGACTCTCCACCACCATAATCTCATCTAGGAATATCTTTTGGAGTTTCTTTTTATCCACTTTTACGAAAATACTAGGCTTCTCCTTTGTATTATTATCTGAAGCCTTGAGACTACCTTGCTTTAAGCCGATGACCCGGTCAACCGATTTTAAGAACCTTGGTAATGAAATAGGTTTTACCAAATAGTCTATCGCCTCCAATTCAAAGCTTTTTAATGCATGTTCCTCATGGGCAGTCGTCATGATAACAAAAGGTTTTTTATGAAGCGTTTCCAAAAATTCCAGTCCGTCTAACATGGGCATGTTAATATCCAAAAACATAATATCAACATCGGTATCCCTTAAAAAAGAGGAGGCATCCATTGCATTTGAAAAGGTTTTTACCAGTTGCAGTTCCTTTACCTTTAAAATGTAATTTTTTAATATGTTGATTGCCAAAGGTTCATCATCTACAGCTATAACTTTTAATATCATATCACTTTAAGTTTAAGTAGTACATTAAACATATTGTTCTCCTCAAAAATTGTAAGATTATAATCGCTTTGGTCATAACCTAGTTCTAATCGTTTTTTCACATTAGACAATCCTATACCACCTGCTCTTGTAGGTAAATCCCTAGACGTATTTGCATTTGGTATGGTGTTGGCTATTTTAAAAGTCATAAAACCATCTATTACTTCTAGGTCTATGATAATGTACATTTCTCCGATGTTTTTACTGGCACCATGCTTAAAACAGTTTTCAACCAAAGGAATAAGCAACATGGGTGCAATTATACAGTTGTTGAGCTCTCCGGAAATATGCATATCAATTTTCAACGAATCATCAAAGCGGATACGTTCAAGATCTATATAGTTTTGAATACATTCTATTTCGCTAGTCAGATCTTGTTTCCTTTTTTTAGTAGCATATAATAGATATCGCATAAGGTCGGATAGTTTTAAGATAACTTCGGGGGCCTTATCCGATTTCTCCAAGGTTAAGGAATAAATATTGTTTAAGGTATTAAAGAAAAAATGTGGGGAAACTTGTGATCTTAAAAATCGCAATTCTGTTTGCAGTTGTCTTCGTTCTAAATCATGTAATTTACTGCTTTCTTTTAGCCAATCGATAGTCAATTTAATAGCAGTAAAAAAAGAGATTACATATACCTCCCCAATCATGGTCTGTACTGCGTAACCAAAGGTGAGGGTGTTAGTTTCCTCGGGGCCTTCTGGCCAAACATCCGTACTTACCAGATAATATGTGAGATTATACTTAACCAATAGCATCACAAAAATTGCCGACACTACACCCAAAGTATATAAAAAATATTTTTGGGTATATACCAGTTTTGGCATAAGGTAATAGACATTAAAATAGGCTAAAATCATATGTATAGGAAAGCCGATTAAATTCGTCTTTAACGAATAAATAAAATCATTGTGAATACTACTCCATCGCAGAGTGTTGAAAAGAAAATATAGTCCCCAAAAAACGATATGATGCCAGTATTTTATCCCATAGTTAGAGGAAGACCCTGTTTTTCCTAAAAATTCCCCTACACTTTTATTTATCTGCATACCTCAATAATTACCCTAGCTAATTTGTATGTTTAGCAACGTTACTTTGTTGTTGGTCTAAATTTATTCCTAACCCAGCAAAAAACAGCAACATTTCTATTGTAAAAAAAAAATCGGTAGTCTGCCTGTATTCATTTTAAGCAAGTGACTAAAATACTTAAAAACAATAGAATAAAAATCATCGAAATAGGAAAGTGGTGATTTATATGTCTCATTAAAGACTTTAATCTGCGTTTCACACCTGATGTACTGCTAAGTTGTGTTAAACGCTAACTAAGACATTATAGACGTTTATATTGTTTATGGTACTTTTTGAATTAAATTTTGAAACAGGCCTCAAAGCATTCAGTATGCTATAGATATTGGGCTTAAAATAATTATAGTATTAAAAGCAATACATATGCGTAACGCCTCACTTAGATATAAAAAAATGATTGCACTTGTCCTTTTTGCCCTCTACCTAGGGTGTATTTCGATAGTGGCACAAAATATCCAAAGAACTTATGTTGCACATAACACGGTGGAAACAATCACGGTGGATGGCAAAATGAACGAGCCGGCTTGGAAAAATGCCCAATGGTCAGAATTATTTAAGGACATAGAAGGTGAGAAAGCTGCCAGGTACGAAACGAAGGTTAAAATGATTTGGGACGAGGATAACCTTTACTTTTTTGCAGAACTAAAAGAGCCGCATGTGTGGGCAACCTTAAAACAGAAGGATACCGTAATTTTTTACAACAACGATTTTGAAATTTTTATCGATCCAGATGGAGATACCCATAATTATTATGAATTGGAAATCAATGCGTTGAATACGATTTGGGACCTTTATTTATCCAAGCCGTATCGTAACGGTTCCCATGTTCTCACTAATTGGGATATTAAAGGGTTAGAGTCTGCGGTTCAAATCAATGGGACACTCAACGACCCTAATGATATAGATGAGGGCTGGAGTCTGGAAATTGCTGTCCCATGGTCTTTTGCCAAAGGTCCTGTAGGAAAAACCGTAGTGCCGAAAAACGAATTCTGGAGATTGAATTTTTCTAGGGTCAATTGGGATTATGAATTGACGGACCAAAAGTATTCCAGAAAGAAAGATAACAACGGTAATTACCTTCCTGAGTATAATTGGGTATGGTCGCCCCAAGGCGTTATAAATATGCACGAACCCGAACATTGGGGCTATGTCTATTTTTCTACTGAAGCAGTAGGAGCTGACACTGCTTTTGAAATTCCCCAAGACGACCATATAAAATGGTATTTATACGAACTTTATCGGGACTATAGGGGTGAAGGGAGTCCAAAGGTTATTTGGAAAGAAAATGAAAGCGAATTTACTACATTGCCCAAACTAATTTTAGGTAAATCGATATCACCTCGCTTAGAAACGAACAGTTTTGGTTTTACTATTTGGACCTTAAGTCCTTTTACCGGTGATAAGTTAATCATACATCATGATGGGAAATTTGAGCGTATTTCGAAATAGTGATGCTAACTTTTAAGATGCTCATTTAAAACAATTTAAACTTGATATTTGCTTTGTGATAAATGAGCTTATTGAATTCTGGCCTTAAGTCATCTTTTAGTCTAGTCAAACAAACCGTCTAGTAGGCCATCTTCCACTAAATTAGGCAGGGTGACTTTAAGTTCTGGAGTGCGTTCCATTTCACGTTCAATGGCAAAAATCGCTTCTTTGTTTCGTGCCCAACTTCTTCTTGATACGCCGTTATTTACATCATAAAAGAGCATGCTTTTCAATTTTCTACTAGCTTCTTCCGAGCCATCAAGTAGCATCCCAAAACCACCATTTATAACCTCACCCCAGCCAACTCCGCCGCCGTTATGTATCGATACCCATGTAGCCCCCCTAAAGCTGTCTCCGATGACATTATGTATAGCCATATCGGCCGTAAATTTACTACCGTCATAGATATTGCTGGTCTCCCTAAAAGGAGAATCCGTACCGCTAACATCATGATGGTCCCTTCCAAGGATTATAGGCGCAGAAAGCTCTCCAGAAGCGATAGCCTTATTAAATGCTTCGGCAATTTTGGCCCGCCCTTCGGCATCGGCATAAAGTATCCGTGCTTGTGAACCCACCACTAACTTATTTTGCTCGGCTTCGGTTATCCATTTGATATTGTCTTGCATCTGTTGCTTAATTTCAACTGGCGCAGTCTGTTGTATGCGTTTCATGACTTCTAATGCAATACCATCTGTTTTGCTGAGGTCTTCCGGATTGCCAGAGGAGCAAACCCAACGGAAAGGGCCAAAGCCATAATCGAAGCACATAGGTCCAAGAATGTCTTGAATATAACTAGAGTATTTAAAATCTATGTCGTTTGCAGCCATAACATCCGCTCCAGCGCGAGAAGCTTCCAATAGAAAGGCGTTCCCATAATCAAAAAAGTAGGTGCCTTTTTTTGTGTGATTATTGATAGCATCGATTTGTCTACACAAGGATTCCTGAACCTTACTTTTAAATGTATCGGTATCTTCGCTCATCATTTTGTTGGAGGCATCAAAGGACAATCCAACAGGATAATATCCACCGGCCCAAGGGTTGTGTAACGACGTTTGATCAGAACCTAAATGGATAAAAATATTTTCGGTATCAAAACGTTCCCAGACCTCTACGATGTTACCCACGTAGGCTAAGGATACTGTTTCTTCATTTTTGATGGCTTTTTTAGTGCGGTTCACAAGAATATTAATATCCGAAATAAGCTCGTCTACCCAACCTTGTTTGTACCGTTTGGTGGCAGCAACAGCATTTACCTCTGCACAAATAGTGATGCATCCAGCTATGTTTCCTGCTTTTGGCTGCGCACCGCTCATACCTCCTAGTCCTGCAGTCAAAAATATTTTTCCAGCCGGAGTTTCATCGTTCTTTAATACTTTTCTAAACGCGTTCATTACGGTAATAGCCGTACCATGAACAATACCTTGTGGGCCAATATACATGTAGGAGCCGGCTGTCATTTGTCCGTATTGCGTGACACCGAGGGCATTGTATTTTTCCCAATCGTCCGGTTTAGAGTAGTTAGGAATCATCATACCGTTGGTGACTACTACCCTTGGTGCTTCCTTGGACGATGGAAAAAGCCCCATGGGGTGACCCGAATAAATGTGAAGCGTCTGTTCCTCGGTCATGGTAGCCAAATACTGCAACGTAAGCAGGTATTGTGCCCAATTTTGAAATACGGCACCGTTCCCGCCATAGGTAATCAATTCCTGCGGATGTTGTGCTACCGCAGGATCTAAGTTGTTCTGAATCATGAGTATCAATGCTGCCGCTTGGGGTGTTTGAGCAGGATAGTCATTAATGGGCCTTGCGTACATATCGTACTCCGGCATAAATCGATACATATAAATTCGACCAAATTCATTCAGTTCTGTCGCAAATTCCTTAGAAAGTTCTGCATGCCACCTTTTAGGAAAATAACGTAAGGCATTGCGTATAGCGAGTTTTTTTTCTTCCAGAGATAAGATATCCTTTCGCTTTGGTGTGTGACTAACCTCTTTTGAACGTTCTTTTCTTGGCGGCAGTTCTGATGGTATGCCTTGAAGTATTTGTTCTTTGAAATTCATTTTGTTTTCTTTTTAAGCTTTGCAGAGAACGTCTTGCATTTTTTTATTTTGAGTATAACAGTGTCCCCTTTTGGAGTTAGGGGCTTTTTAGCGGTCCGTATGCTTATCAAACACCTTAACGCCTCGTTTAAAAACCACGCAAGGTTTTAGATTGCCTTGATTGTATAGTATTTCCTGATAATTACCAGTGTGGAAAAGGCTGAAATCGGCCAGCTTGCCTTCTTCCAATTTCCCTCGATCTTCTAATTTTAATGCCGCCGCAGCCCTAACCGTAATTCCTGCTAGAACTTCTGCGTTTGAAAGCTTTTCAAAAGTGCCTAGTATTGCAGCCTGAGTAAGTAAATCTCCCATGGGGGCGGAACCTGGATTATGATCGCTTGCAATTGCTAATGACCCGCCAGCATCTAGTAATTTACGTGCAGGTGTGAAAGCGCAACCTAAACCTATGGATGCTCCTGGTAAAGCCGTAGCGATTACATTACTCTTTGCCAAGAGTTCTATTTCGGTATCTGTACTTACCTCTAAATGGTCTGCGCTTACCGCATTAAAATCTACAGCAACTGTGCTGCCTCCTGTAGAGAACTGATCTGCATGCACGGTAATATCAAAGCCCATTTCTTTTGCCTTTTTAAAATATGGGGTAATCTGTTGGGCCGTAAAGGCGCTTTCCTCTATAAAAGCATCAATACGATTCGTAAGGTTTTCAGATTTTAATTTTGGAAATAATTCACTGCTTATTTCTTCTAAATACGTTTCAGCACTTCCTTCATAATCTTTGGGAAGCATGTGCGCTGCAAGACAGGTTGCGATGAGGTCAGTGGCAATCACTTCATCAGCTTCCTCTATGGCATATAGCATTTTTAGTTCTTCCGCTACGGAAAGTCCGTAGCCACTTTTTACTTCTAGGGTAGTGACTCCATTTTTTAGGTGTCGGTTGGCACGTTTTATAGTTCCTTTTACGAGTTCTGCTTTACTTGCTTTTCGGGTTTGGGTGACTGTATCCCAAATTCCTCCACCGGCCTTTGCAATCTCCAAATAACTTTTTCCCGCATTACGCATGGCATAGTCATTGGCACGAGTGCCTCCATAGCAAATATGGGTGTGGGAATCTACAAAACCGGGTAAGCAGGTATGGTCTCCTTTTAATTCGTGAATTTGGACATTGTTAAACTTTGTTTTTAGTTTTTGAAAACTCCCAATTTCTTTAATCAGTTCCCCTTCGATAACTATTCCCACACCTTCCAAAACCAGTAACTGTTCATCCGAAAGCGCACCCTTTAGAGGTAGTCCTGTCATGGGTAGGAGTTGTTTAAAAGGACCTATAAGTTTTAAATTTTTCATTACTTAAATTTTTGTGGAAGTCTCGCCTAACCTATTTTATTTTTAAACTATCAATACACCTCAAATTCCTTAGAGAATTTACTCTTTAAAGATATCCCTTCTTTTTTACTGATGTGTTCGATTAGCTTGATAATAGTCTTATTCTTAATTATTTTAATTCCTTCTTTAATATCATCAGAAAAAACTCTATCCTTATCCGCAAAAGCGACTTTTTTTCTTATTTCTTTATGGATTTCTTCTAGAAAAATACCTGATTTCATAGGCTTTCTGAATTCAAATGCCTGTGCTGCGGTCAATAATTCAATAGCTAGTATTTTTTCCACGTTACCAATAACTTGTAAGGCTTTGCGCCCACTAATGGAGCCCATACTTACGTGGTCTTCTTGGCCAAGCGATGTTGGGATGCTATCTGCACTGGATGGAAAACAAAGCCCTTTGTTTTCACTCGCCAAAGCTGCCGTGGTGTATTGCAGAATCATGTAGCCGGAGTTGATGCCGGTGTCCTTCATTAATAATTTAGGTACTCCAGGACTATTCCCTTCCAAGGCCAGGTAAATACGTCTATCAGAAATATTGCCTATTTCCGATGCTGCTAAACAGGCGTAGTCCAAAGCCATGGCCAAGGGTTGTCCGTGAAAATTACCGCCGCTAATGGTCAGTTCCTCATTTATGATGACTGGATTGTCCGTAACGGAGTTCAATTCTACTTCCAATAATTCTTTTAGGTGAAGCCAGGCGTTACGCGATGCACCATGAACTTGTGGAATACACCTGATAGAGTACGGGTCTTGTACCCGCTCACAGTCAATATGATCTTCCAAGATTTCAGAGCCCTTGAGTAAACGTTTTATCCTTTTGGCTACATGAATATTTCCTTTAAATGGCCTTAAGGCATGAAGTTCGTTGTAAAATGGTTTGATGGAACCTTGTAGGCCTTCAATCATCATGGCGCCAATAATATCTGCTTGCGATAATACCGAGTGTAATTTTTCTATCACTTTGACAGCGTGGGCTGCAATGAACTGCGTTCCGTTTATGAGCGCTAAACCTTCTTTTGGACCTAGGGAGAGCGGAGAAAGCCCTGTACGTTCAAAAAGTTTGGCCGTGGTTATCGTTTCGCTTTTGTATACGACTTTTCCTAATCCGATTAAGGGTAGGAATAAATGTGATAGTGGTGCTAAATCTCCGGACGCACCAACCGAACCTTGGGAAGGTACTACTGGAATAGCATCGTTTTCTATATGCCAAAGGATACGGTCTAAGGTGGTTTCCGCTATTCCGGAATAGCCTTTTGCTAAAGACTGTGCCTTTAAGATGAGCATCAATTTAGCAATAGTTTTGGGTATTGGTTTCCCTACACCTACACTGTGGCTTTTTAGAATGTTTGTTTGTAGAATATTGGTTTCTGATTGAGATATTTTGGTGGTGCAAAGCGGGCCAAATCCGGTGTTAATTCCGTAAACGGGATGTCCCCTTTCTACAATGTCTTGCACAATTCTCCAACTGTTGCTTACTTTTTCGCGAGTCGCTTTTGATAGTTCAACTGTAATACGACCCTTTGCAATATGTAGGGCAGTACTTGCGGTAAGCCACTCCTCTCCTAGTCTAAATGATTTTGACACGGCTTCCATCTGAAATTGTTTTAGTTTTTTAAATTTAATACTTATGTTTGATAAGTACCAATACCATTTTGATTCATTATCGATAACTATGAGTACGCAAATAGAATTAAGACACCTCACTTATTTTTTAGCGGTTGCCGAAGAGTTGCATTTTAGAAAAGCTGCTGAAAAACTTTTTATTTCACAACCCGGATTAAGTAGGCAAATAAAACAGATGGAAGAATTGTTGCAAGCAAAGCTGTTTTTGCGAAACAATAAAAAAGTAGAACTGACACCTGCGGGCCATTATTTAAAGCATAGGGCATCTGATATTTTTAAACAGTTAAAGGAGACAAAAAGGGAGTTAGCACTTATTGGAGATGGTGATACGGGTGAATTGCGTATCGGTTTTTTAGGTTCGGCTATGCAAAATGTAATTCCAGAATTACTGGTTTCAGTCAAAGAAAAATACCCAAAAATAAAAACATCTTTAGAAGAACGTTCTAATTTAGAGCAAGTAGCTGCTGTTTTAAATAATGAATTGGATATTGGTTTTGTGCGGTTAGACAGGGTGCCTGCGGATTTACATATGCAAACGGTTTTTGAAGACACCTTTTCTTTAGTCTTACCAGAAAGCTACCCAATGTTAACAAGGGAATACAGCGGAATGGAGCGTTTTTCAGTCGATGATTTTATATTGTTCAGTCAGGAGTATAGCCCTTATTACTATGATACCATTATGGGTATTTGCGCAGATGCAGGTTTTAAACCAAAAGTATCCCATAAATCGGTTCATGCGCATACTATTTTTAAATTGGTAGAGAACAAGTTGGGTATTGCTATTGTTCCCACGGCATTACAGGCAGGTTTTCAAATGAAGGTAAAGTTTATTGAGTTGAAAGATGTGAAGCAGCGTGCTAAGCTTTCGGTCATTTGGAGGAAAGAAAACGCTAATCCTGTGTTAAAAAATTGCATGGATTTACTTTTAGCAAGATCTTCAAGAAAAAGAAAATAATAACCAATGATTTTTGATTTAATAAAGAACAGGCGTTCTATTTTTCCAGCGCAGTATATAGACAAAGTAATAGCGAAATCTGATATCGAAAAAATCTTGGAAGCTGCGAATTGGGCACCGAACCATAGAAAGACAGAGCCTTGGCGCTTTAAAGTGTTACAAGGTGATAAACAAGCCCAACTTGGTCAGTTTTTATCCAATACCTATATAGATATCACTCCAAAACCAAAACAACTTAAAGCTAAAAAGCTCATTGAAAACCCTAAGAAAGCGGGTGCCATTATAGCTATTTGTATGCAACGAGACCCTATGGAATCGGTTCCTGAATGGGAAGAAATTGCAGCCACGGCCATGGCCGTGCAGAATATGTGGCTATGTTGTACCGAAATGGGAATAGGATGTTATTGGAGTTCTCCTTCACTGATAAGCTATATGGACGAATTTCTTCCTATGAACGAAGGTGAAAAATGTTTAGGCTTTTTTTACATGGGATACTACGAGGGCGAACTCTCCGAGCAGGTCAGAAAACCAATAGGGGATAAGACGGTTTGGCTGGATTAGTCAAAATAGGGGAATAGTGCAGCCTTGTGCTCCCAAGCTTTGGTAATAAAAAGACCTAGATATACAATAGCTACCATAAACTTTAAAAACGTGCCGGTCAGAAAACCTAGAAAGGATCCAAAAGCGGCCTTTGTGGCTGTTTTTTTATCTGCCTTGTTCAATAATTCTCCTATGAGTGCTCCTAGAAAAGGCCAAATAATGATGCCTAAAGGTCCTAAAATTGGAAAAAAAAGGGCAATCAATAATCCTATCGTGGTGCCTATCATCCCTGCTTTCGTTCCACCAAATTTCTTCGTGCCAATTGCTGGAATAATATAGTCTAAAGCAAGAATAATTAGGGCTACGACCAAGGTGATGCCGAGTACCCACCAATTATCCGGAACAGCTTTAGTAAGATACAGTAGAAAAAGACCTATCCAACTAATAGGCGGCCCTGGTAAAACGGGTAAAAAACTACCCAAAATACCAACAAGCATAAAAAGGAAACCAAGTATCAATAAGGCAATATCCATTTAAGGTCATTTTCTATTGGACTAATATAATCCTATTTTGTTACAGCTGCAGTAAGTAAAGGTTTTCAAAAACAAGCCATAGTTGCGTACATAAATTTTAACTAAGAAATTAGTTAGAACTAAATAATTAGTTATATTTGCTTGATGAGAGAACTAAAAGTTTAGTTAAAAGATCACCGTTTACACGGGAAAGTTAAATAAATATAGTAATTCATGAAACAGTTAACTAAGGCGGAAGAAGAAGTAATGCACGTGTTGTGGCAGCTGGAAAAATGTAATGTAGCCGCAGTAATCGACCAGCTTCCAGAACCCAAACCTGCCTACAATACAGTATCTACCATAGTGCGAATTTTGGAGGATAAGGGATTTGTGAGCCATGAACAAGAGGGTAGGGGGTATTTATATTTTCCACTGGTTCAAAAGTCGGACTATAGTAACCAGAGCATCAATAAATTGGTAGATGGCTACTTTCAAGGCTCTTTTAAAAGTATGGTTTCCTTCTTTATGAAAAAGAACGATATGAGTCTTTCGGAGCTGGAGTCCATCTTAAAGGAAATCGAAAAACAAGAAAAGCCATGATACAATACATCCTAGAATGCATTGCCTTTCAATTGGCCTTTCTGGTCATTTATGACTTCTTTCTAAAACGGGAAACCTTCTTCCAATGGAACAGGGTTTATTTGATAGCCACATATATGATGTCTTTACTGTTACCGTGGATAAAAATAGAGGCCTTAAAAACATCGGTTCCTGAACAGTATTATATCTATCCTGAATTTCTTTGGAATGTCGATAGCCCTGTAGTTATAGCTACAGGAACAGCGAGTCCTGTTTTTCCAATCTCTTGGCAAGAAGGTGTGCTTTATGGTGGCATGTTGCTGGCAGCAATATATTTCGGTTATAAATTATACCGGTTACGGCAACTGAGACAGCACGGAACTATAGAACGGTTTCCGAACTTCACGCAGGTCGTGATAACGAACAGCGATTTGGCCTTTTCGTTTTTCAAGTCGATATTTTTGGGGGATAAAGTCCTGTCGAGGGAACATAAAAGCATCATCCAACACGAATTGGTGCATATAGAACAACGACATACTTTAGATCTATTGTTTTTTGAACTGATGCGCATTATAGGTTGGTTCAACCCCTTAGTCTATGTATATCAAAACAGGATAGCCGAATTGCATGAGTTCATTGCCGATGCCGAGGTACCCAAAACAGAACGCTCCGCGCATTACGACCTCTTGCTATCCCAAGTGTTCCAGACCCAGAATATTTCATTTGTCAATCAATTTTATAAAAAATCATTAATCAAAAAACGAATCGTCATGTTACAAAAATCAAAGTCTAAGAAAATTTTTCAGTTAAAGTATTTGTTGTTGGTGCCATTGATTTTTGTGATGTTGGCCTATACCTCTTGTGGGCCGGTTTCCCAGGTTGGGGGCAACCTCCATAAAAGCTTTACGGTATCGAATATGGAGCAGCTTAGCTTAAAGAAAACAAACCAGCTATTTACTCAATTAATAGACTTGTCGGTACAGTCAAAAGACTGGTCTATGATAGTCAAGGATGCGTATTCTACCGTTACATTTACAAAAGCAAATGCAGGCTCGGGAATCTCTGGACCTGGAGGAGTATTAATCGATGCTAAAATGCATATAGAGTCTAAAGTTTTGGATAATGATTTTGAACTTTTTGAGGATGATTTTACTACTCCGGTAAGGATTATGATACAAAACGATGGAAGTAAAAAAACAAATTATTTAGATTTATCAACAATACCCTTTGCAGAAGTAGAAAATGTACCCGTTTTTCCTGGTTGTGAAGATGATGACGATAAACGCGGCTGTTTCTTTGAAAATATACGGGAGCACATTCGTAAGAACTTTAATTACCCGAAGGAAGCGCAGGAAAAAGGAATTCAAGGGCGTGTCAATACCATGTTTATTATTAATGAAATGGGTCTTATAACCAACTTGAAAATGCGAGGCCCGGATTCTTTGCTAACGAATGAAGCGAGCAGAATAGTTGGCAAACTGCCTAAAATGATTCCGGGAACGCACAAAGGAAAAACTGTTGCGGTAGCTTTCTCTATTCCTATAAGTTTTAGATTAAATTCTAAACCTTTGAAAGAAAGTGAAGAGAGTAATTACGACAACGAAACCCAAGTGCCTTTTGCAGTAATTGATGAAATCCCCATTTTTCCTGGTTGTGAAGATTCAGAAAATAAACGAGCCTGCTTCAATAAAATGATGCAAAAACATATTAGTAAGAATTTTAGATATCCCCTAGAAGCCCAAGAAAAGGGAATACAAGGAAGGGTTAATATCATCTTTGCGATTGGTGCTGATGGTATTGTTAAAAACCTAAGAATGAGAGGCCCAGATGCGCTGTTAGAAAATGAAGCCAAACGTATTATCGGCCTGCTACCGGAAATGAAACCTGGAAAACATAAGGGAAAGGAAGTGGATGTGCCGTATTCTATTCCAATTAGTTTTAGATTAGAATCTACTGCTACAAGTAGTAATTTAGACAGTAAAGCGCTGCAAAATGGTTTTAATCTAACTTCTTCTGAAAACATAAAGGCAGTCTATTTTGTTGATGGCATTGAGACCTCCATCGATAGTGTTAGAAAAATTAATCCTGATATTTTAGAATCTATCGCCGTACTAAAAGGTAAGGCCGCGGAAGATAAATATGGCGAAAAAGGAAAAAATGGAGTTGTTGAGATTACCTTGAAAATGAAAGAGTGAGAAAACAGATTACAATACTAGTATTCTTTTATATGGTTTGTGGCTTTGGTCAGTCAGCTGATTTTAACCTTGCGGACAGCCTTTACGCCACAGGCAGCTATGCCAAGGCTATAAATGCGTACGCTGGTTTGGGAACTACTTCAGCAGGTTTGCAGATAGCACGAGCTTACAGGGCTATTGGGAATTACGAAAAGGCACTACTGCAATACGAAATTACAGTAAAGGACAGTCCCGAGTTGCAGATTGCTAGTTTTGAGCTAGGTAAATTACTGTTTCAGGTCAAGGATTTCGATGCAGCCAGAAAGTTGTTTTCAAAATTAGTCACCATTAACAATCAGAATCCCGAATATCATTACTATTTAGGGGAGGTTTATCGCGAATTGGAACAACCTGCAAGTAGTTTGGTAGGGTATAAGAATGCTGTTGAAATAGATAGTACGCACCTGAGAAGCCTTTTTCAACTAGGAAAGTACTTTACCATAAAGCAAGAACGGGATAACGCATTGCGCTATGTAGATGCTGGATTACGGTTTTATGAGCGGGATATTTCTCTCATTAACCTTAAAGCCTTGATTTATTATAACGATGGCCGATTTGAAAAAGCTATTCCTTGGTTTGAGCGTGTTTTGGAGTTGGGCGAACGAAAGGAATACGTCTATGAGAAACTAGCCCAGAGCTATTATAAAGAGTGGGAGTTTGAAAAGGCAAAGAGGACCTATAAGACCCTAATAGGAATGAACGATACCAACTCGGAAACCTATTTTGGTTTGGCAGAGGTATATCGAAAAAATAAACAATTGGATAGTGCTGAAATTTTCATAAAAACCGCTATGGATGTTAAAAGGCCCACTTTTGCTCAAGGCTATGCTTCGTTAGCCAACCTAGCAAGAGAACGTAACGAATTAAAAAGTGCGCTGGAATATTATAGATTGGCGTACAAAGAGGCACCGGAATCACCAAGGCTCTACTGGCAGATATGCGCATTATACGATCAGATGAATAAAGATTCTTCCAAGAAACTAGCCTATTACGAAAGGTTTATTACACAGTACGGAACGGAGGAGCCCTATATCTCCCAAATGGCCCAAAAACGGATTTCTGAACTCAAAGAGGAAATACACTACGCTAAGGAGTCAACTGATTAAAAATTCGTAATTTTCCCATATATTTTGCACCATGGGGCGTTTTTTTACAGTTTTGGTTTTGTTAAGTCTGTGTTCTTGTAATTTCTTTGAATCCAAGGAAAAAAGGACCCAGGAATTAATTGATTCCGAGCTCAGCGAAATCGATTGGAACTCCATAGATACCTACCCTCTTTTTTTAGATTGTGACGAGACCGCTTCAAAAGAAGTACAACGGCAATGCTTTGAAGGAAAACTGATAGCCCATTTTGAAACCACACTAAACCAATTTGAATTTATCGTAGATTCCGATGAAAACCCTACCGTAGCCGTTATCTTTGTTATAGATGCGGATGGAGATATAGATATTTTGGATATAGAAAAAGACCGATTTATTTTAAAGCAAATGCCAGAATTTGATGGTATTGTAACCCAAAGTCTTAAAACGGTTCCAGAAATCGCACCGGCACTTAAAAGAGGTATTCCGGTCCGTATCAAGTTTAGAATCCTTATACAATTAAACACCAAGTAGAAAATTTGGCAAACGAAAAGATTATACTAGGCATAGATCCAGGAACTACCATCATGGGTTTTGGCCTAATCAAAGTGGTGGGTAAAAAAATGGAGTTCGTTCAAATGAATGAACTCTTACTTCAAAAATATAGCGACCCTTATACAAAATTAAAACTCATTTTTGAACGCACGATAGAGCTTATAGATACCTATCATCCGGACGAAATTGCCATTGAGGCGCCTTTTTTCGGAAAGAATGTGCAATCCATGCTCAAATTGGGTCGCGCGCAAGGTGTTGCCATGGCAGCTGGACTTTCCCGTGAAATTCCCATCACGGAATACCTGCCCAAAAAGATAAAAATGGCTATTACAGGAAACGGAAACGCCAGTAAGGAACAGGTGGCAAAAATGCTACAAAGTTTATTAGGATTAAAAACCCTACCAAAAAACCTAGACAGCACAGACGGACTAGCGGCCGCTGTTTGCCACTTTTATAATGAAGGTCGTATTGAGGTGGGGAAGAGTTATTCTGGATGGGATTCTTTTGTGAAGCAGAACGAGTTTAGGGTGGGTAAAGTGAAGGATAAGAAGTGAACACTGTTCAGTGAAAAGTAATAAGTAAATAGATAAGAAGTAATGTTGTTCAATAAAAAGGTAGAAGCAAAAAAATACTAGTGTTATGAAATTTCAGGACCTTTTGGCATACAAGAAATCCTTTGAAGTCGCTATGGAAATATTTGAGGTAACGAAAAAATTTCCAAGAGAAGAAAAGTATTCTTTGACGGATCAAATAAGAAGGTCTTCCCGTAGTGTGAGTGCAAATATTTCTGAGGCCTATAGAAAAAGAAGATACTCGAAAAGCTTCATCAGTAAATTAACTGATAGTGATGCTGAAAACTCGGAAACTCAAACTTGGTTGGAGTTCGGTAAAGAATGTCGCTACTTTGAAGAGGATATTTATAGCGATAGCGAAGAAGTAGGTAGACTAATTAATTATATGATAAATAATCCCGGGAAGTTTGGGGTCAAAGAAGAATAACTGCCTACTGCAACTGCAAACTGAAAACTAACAAAAATGTCCGGAATCTACATTCACATCCCTTTTTGCAAACAAGCTTGTCATTATTGTGATTTTCATTTCTCAACAGTTATGGGGAAGAAAGAGGCTATGGTGTTGGCGTTGTGCAAAGAGCTGGAAATGCGCAAGGCGGAATTTGAGGGGATACTAGTGGAAACAATTTATTTTGGAGGGGGAACACCATCCGTTTTAAATACGACAGAGCTGGAACAGTTAATAGCTGTGGTTTATGAGAACTATCAAGTAACTGAGCAACCAGAAATAACCCTAGAGGCTAATCCAGATGATCTTACATCTGAGAAGATTTTGGAGCTTTCGGAAAGTCCTGTCAACAGGTTGAGTATTGGCATACAATCTTTTTTTGATGAAGATCTAAAGCTAATGAATCGTGCGCATTCTTCCGAACAGGCCATGGAATCTTTGTCTTTGGCGACGCGCCACTTTGATAATATTTCTATCGACCTTATTTATGGTATGCCCAATATGAGTGAAGAGCGATGGAGCGCCAATATAGAAAAAGCCTTGTCTTTTAATATCCCTCATATTTCTAGCTACGTTCTTACTGTAGAGCCTAAAACGGCATTGTTCGATTTCGTTAAAAAAGGCCTGGTAAAACCAGCGGAAGACGAAGTGGCGCAAGCACATTTCGATATCTTAAACGAAACACTCACAACTGTAGGATATTCCTGCTATGAGATTTCCAGTTTTGGAAAGCCGGGCTATTTCTCCAAGAATAATTCTGCCTATTGGCAACAGAAGAATTATATGGGTATTGGTCCGTCTGCGCATTCTTTTGATGGGCATAGACGTGGGTGGAACATCAATAATAACCCAAAGTATATAAAGTCTATAGATAGCGGTATCCTACCCATGGAAATCGAAGTGCTTTCAACGACCGATAAGTATAACGAGTATGTAATGACCGGAATCCGTACGGTTTGGGGTATTTCACTTGATAGGGTCCAATCGGATTTTGGCGAAGAATACAAGAAATATTTAATGCTTCAGGCAGATAAATTTATAGTGGAGCATCTGTTGTATTTGGATGGTGATGTGCTTTTAGCGACCAATAAAGGTAAGTTCTTGGCAGATGGCATTGCCGCGGACCTGTTCATGATAAAAATGAAGTAAATTTGAACAAGACAGACAGCTATGCGAACCATTATCAACCACAACAAAAAAGAATACCAAATAAACCTATCAAAACCGCTGGATATTTCCATGCCACTTCGTGGCGATGCTACAAATGTAAACGCATGGTATGTGGAGCATCCGCATATAGCACCGCATAGAGCAGGTGATTTTGTCGGTAGTGTAGCACAAGGAGCTAGCACCAATTTTAATGATATTTGTTTTAATCCACATGCTCACGGCACACATACAGAATGCGTGGGCCATATTACTAAAGAGTTTAGCTCTATCAATCAAAGTTTACAGCAGTTCTTTTTTCTGGCGGAGTTAGTTACAATTGCACCCAGAAAAATAGAAGATGACTTTGTGATTACTAAAAAACAGTTGCAAAATGCTATTGGCGATAGCAAGATGGAAGCCCTTGTGATACGCACATTGCCTAATACCAAATCTAAGATATCAAGACAATATGCGCATACCAATCCACCGTATCTATTGGAGGACGCTGTTGAATTTTTGCTAGAAATAGGAGTGCAGCATTTGTTGATAGATTTACCGTCGGTGGACAAGGAGAAGGATAATGGAGCACTTTTGGCACACAGGGCATTTTGGAATGTAAGCGGTACTGTTCGTAAAGAGGCTACTATAACTGAGTTCATTTATGTGCACAATGCAATTTTGGACGGTAGCTATTTTTTAAACCTGCAAGTGGCACCTTTTGAGAATGATGCAAGTCCTAGCAGGCCGGTCTTGTATAAAATAACAGCGTAATACTTTACTTTCTTAGTAACTTTACAACATGGATAATATTTTCGAATTGTTTCTTGGGCTAATCTTAGGTGCAATTATTATGTATTGGTTGTTTACCTCTTTAAGGAAGAAAAAGAACAAGGAGTTGACTACCCATCAATCAACCGTATTGCTGGAGAAAATAAAAAGTGTTTGTAAATTGATATCGGTGGAAGGTGATTTTGCTGAAATCTATAAATATGAGAACACCAGAGAACGTTTTTTAAGTTTAGTCAGTAGTAAGAAAAAAGCGTTAATTGTAATTAAAGCTAAGGCTCAAATTGGATACGATTTAAAGAAGATACTCATGCATGCTGATGATGGAAAAAAGAAAATTGTTCTTACTAGTTTTCCTGAGCCAGAAGTATTGTCCATACAGCCTGAGCTAGATTTCTATGATATTAAAAACGGGATGTTCAATGCCTTTACCCCAGATGACCTTACTACACTTAACCAAGAGGCTAAAAATCATATTTTAGAAAAAATACCAGAAAGTGGCCTTATGGAAACCGCGCGCAAAGAAGCATTGCACACCGTATTGCTAATAGAGAAGATAGTGGAGACCATTGGTTGGGAATTAGATTATTCAGCCTTAAAAATCACGGAGGAGCAAAAGAAAGGTATAGAATAATTAAAATTGCATTTTGGGCTTATATAGACTAAAAGCAAGTTAAAAAATAGGATATGAGAACGTTGATAACTTTAGTATTTTTAATGACGATAGGAACGGCCTTAGGCCAAACAACTAAAAAGATGACCCAATTTGATTCTAATTTTGCACACACCGTATATTTTTGGTTAAAAAACCCTGATAGTCCAGCGGATAGGCAAGCCTTTGAGACATCGCTTCGGACTTTTTTAGAAAACTCGGCCTATGCCAAAACACAATTCATTGGAAAACCTCCTAGAGCCAGTAGGGATGTGGTTGATGGTTCTTTTACCTATTCTTTAATAGTAACTTTTGAATCTGCGGAAGCCCAAAAGAACTATCAAGATGAACCTCCGCACAAAAAGTTTGTGGAAGAGTCCAGCGGATTATGGACCAAGGTAATCGTGTATGATTCAACAGGTATCTAGTTCTAATGATATCTTTTAGACAAGCGAGTAAAGAAGATTACGGTAACATCGCTACCTTACATGCAACGAACTGGCAGCAGAATTATAGAGGATGCTTTAGTGATCATTTTTTGGATTATGAGGTGCTTCCAGAGCGACTAGCTATTTGGAAAGAACGATGTTTAAATCCGTCAGAGAAACAATATATTGTTATTGCAGAAGAAGATGGAATACTACTGGGATTCTGTTGTGCCTATGTAAATGAAAGTCTCCACTATGGTACGTATTTAGATAACCTTCATGTGAGTTCCAAGGCCAATGGCAGGGGCTTAGGGACTTTATTAATGAAAAGGCTTGTTAATGAAATCGGGTCTCGGTCTGGGTCGGATACACTGTATTTGTGGGTTTTGGATAGTAATGATGCGGCTATCAATTTTTATGACAAACTAAAAGGGAGAAGAGAAAAACCTATTAAAGGAAATGATATTGGAGATACCGAGTTCTGGAAAATCAGATATGTTTGGGATAGCTTGGCACAGCTAGAAGAATGTATTAATGCTAAATTAGAACAGTATGAACATCGAAGAATTTAGGGACTATTGCCTTTCTAAAAAGGGAATAACGGAAGAGTTCCCTTTTGATACCGTAACCTTGGTTTTTAAGGTAATGGGGAAAATGTTCGCACTTTGTGGTTTGGAGCGCGTACCCACTCAGGTAAACCTAAAATGCGATCCAGAACGAGCTATTCAATTACGTGAGGATCATGAGGAAATTATTGAAGGATGGCACATGAGCAAAGTCCATTGGAACACGGTTTATGTAGCCCGGTTAGACCCCAAATTAACTAAAGCGCTTATTGATCATTCCTACGATTTAGTAGTTGCTAAGTTTACAAAAAAACTGAAGGCGGAATTAGACGCACTTCCTTAAGTACCTTATCCATATCTTTGCGCTTTAATTGCAAAACCGTATCGCTACAATGCAGGATGCCGCTTCTTTTTATCAATCTGAAATTCAGAAATATACCGCCGAACTTTCCAAGCTAAAAAAGCAATTATTTGCTTCCAGTATGGTGCGCTTATGCGTGTTTTTAGCTGCAATACTTGCTGTATATTTCCTGTATGGTAACACCAAATTGGTGGCTGCTGTTATTTTGGTAACCATAGTGTCTTTTTTATATTTGGTATCTAGACATAGTGATTTGCAAAATAAGCGGGACAAGCTAAAAGAGCTCATCCGTATCAATGAAATAGAGGTGCAGGTATTGCAGCGTAATTTTCACACCTTGCCAGATGGCGAAGCTTATAAAGACCCTATGCATTTTTACAGTCAGGATATAGACCTGTTTGGCATAGGCTCCTTTTATCAATATATAAACAGAACTGCATTACCACAGGGCAGCGATACACTGGCTGCTGCACTTACGGAAAACAGAATAGATGGTATACTCCAAAAGCAGGAAACCATAGCAGAATTATCTAGATATACGGAATGGAGACAAAACTTTTCGGCTACCGCAGCCTTGGCGAAAACGGAAACAAGTACGCAAACCATTGCTTCTTGGTTGAAATCATATAGTCCTTTTGTGCCTAAGTTTATGAAGTTCTTGCCTTGGATTTTTTCTGGGATGTCCATAGTGGTCTTGGTTTTATATTTTCTGGATATAATTCCCGAATCCGCTTTAATATATTGGACGTTTTTCGGACTATTTATTTCGGGAATATTTTTTAAGAAAATAATGAATTTAGGACTTTCCACCGGTAAAATTCAATCTACATTTCAGCAATACAATCAGTTGCTCAAACTGATCGAGGAAAAGGACTTCACTTCAGAAATTTTGAGCGCTAAGAAGGAGCAAATCTTGAGTCAAGGAAGAAAAACATCCTTGGTACTTGCAGATTTCTCAAAGCTTTTATCCAGTTTAGATCAGAACAATAATGTTATCTACGGAATTTTCGGAAACGGATTATTCCTGTCTGCTTTGGCCACGAGTTTTAAGATTGAAAAGTGGATTGCCAACCATGGTGCATCCGTTGCGGAATGGTTTGAAGTCATTGCCTTTTTTGATGCGCAGAATAGTTTAGGAAACTATGTGTTTAATCATCCAAACTATACCTTTCCGGAAATTGTAACAGAAGGCACAGCTATCAAAGCCGAGAAAGCAGGGCATCCGCTTTTGGACCCGAGAAAGAGCATTCTGAACGATTTTGAAATAAAAAATGAAGAATTTTTTATCATTACAGGTGCGAATATGGCGGGTAAGAGTACGTTTTTGAGAACTGTTTCCTTGCAGATCGTTATGGCCAATGTGGGTCTGCCTGTTTGTGCGACATCGGTGCGTTACGTGCCCATAAAACTAATCACCAGTATGCGCACCACGGATTCGCTTACAGACGATGAATCGTATTTCTTTTCAGAATTAAAACGCTTAAAATTTATCGTTGACGAGATACAGCATGATCGCTATTTTATTGTTTTGGACGAAATCTTAAAAGGGACCAACAGTACCGATAAGGCCAAAGGCTCCCGAAAATTTGTAGAACGTTTGGTAGCCTCTAAGGCCACAGGGATAATTGCAACGCATGACCTAAGCCTCTGCGAAGTTGCCATCGAATTGCCGGAGGTGAAGAACCATTATTTTGATGCGGAGATTATAGATAATGAGCTCCATTTTGATTATACGTTTAAGGATGGTATTTGTCAGAATATGAACGCTTCGTTTTTACTAAAGAAGATGGGAATCGTTGATTAGTTTGTAGCGGGCACTAGAAGTACAGCGAGATCAAACTTGAACTTGATACTTGAACTTTATTTATTAAATGGATTCATTAACACAAATTGTATTAGGAGCGGCGGTAGGCGAGGCCGTATTGGGAAAGAAGGTTGGCAATAAGGCCATGTTGTATGGTGCCATTGCCGGTACTATTCCAGATTTAGATGTTATTGCACGCTATTTTGTAGATACCGTTACCGCTACGGAATGGCATCGAGGTTTTAGTCATTCCATTCTTTTTTCAGTATTGTTTGCTCCTTTGTTCGGTTACTTGGTTTGGAAACTACATCGCAAAGCAGAGGCTACATGGCGCGATTGGTCATTGCTGTTCTTTTGGGGTCTGTTTACCCATCCTATTCTTGATGCTTTTACTACTTGGGGCACCCAGCTATTTTGGCCCTTTAAAACCAGATTAGCTTTTCAAAGTATTTTTGTAATAGACCCCTTGTATACTGTTCCTTTTCTATTCTTATTGATTTTAGCCGCATTTCAAAATCGAACTTCGGCCAAGCGTGGACAATACAATCGTTTGGGTTTAGTGATTAGTAGCTCGTACTTGATATTAACGCTAATACTAAAAGGGGTGGCCTACCAATCCTTTATCACAAGTTTGGACAATCAAAAAGTGGTGTATACCGATATCAATATAAGGCCCAGCCCTTTGAATACCATTCTGTGGACGGCCAATATCGATACCAAGGATGCCTATCTCATAGGCAACTACTCTTTTTTTGATAATCAGGAAATTAATTTTGAGGCGTATCCGAAGAACCACCAGTTGTTGGGTAATCTAAAAGAAGCAGATAAGGTAAAACGCCTTATTGCTATCAGTGAAGGATGGTATACCATAAGCGAAAAGGAAGATACACTCTATTTTAACGATTTGCGCTTTGGCCTTATGAGTCTAGATCCTGAGGAGACACAGTTTGCTTTTAGTTATGAACTAAACGGGACTACTGATCAGTTAATGGCTAAGGAAACACCAAAGTTTCGTAACGATGCAAAAAAATTACTAGCGTTACTTTGGCAAAGAATTTTAGGGAATTAGTTTATTACCTAACCATTTATATGCTGCGTTTTAAGCAATTAGTACGCTTTTATATTTCGTTCATCTATACCTTTTTACCTTTCACCTATTCTTGTTTCTGGCTTTATCGAATCCAGAGTTACCCCCTTGTGTTAAGATGCTACTTTTGGGGTATAATAAAATCGAATCTCATGATTAAAGAACTTAAAAAAACCAAAAAATACCTAGGATATTTACAAACGAATAGTTCTAAAAAAGAATACCAGATATGTGATGTGAGTATCACGGCAAATGAAATAATACTAAGTACATTAACACCTATTGCACCTTGATTATAGGAAAAGAATCGAACCATAGTTCCCCCAAATCTATTTATAAAGCCGGTATTTATATCGGCTTTATTAGTTTATAAATAATCTGCTTTTATTTCAATCCTTTAACCTGAATATCGTGAAAAGTGTCTGCTTGAAGGCGCAGTAACTCCTCGGCTTTTTTCTTCTTATACCCGTACAGCTCTTCCTCTCCTTTTAAATCTTCGTAGATTTTTTGGTTGATGTCATTGTCTGTAGTGACGATAAGTGCGCGTTGTGCCATCTTTTGAGCTACCCAAGAAGCTAAAATACTTTCTTCTTCTTCCAATTTTATATCGTATTCCCCTTTTGGCGCTAAGAGTTTAGCAATAATAGGCGATGTCTCAATGGCAAGAAATAGCAAAAAAATAAAGAAAGAAGGAAACCAAGGCAGTTCTCCTAGCGCCGTAATACGCGCCATGAGTCCGTCGAAACCATCTATAATGGGTTGGGAGTTTTGTACTACCGTTGCATATTCTGTGTCCAAATTTGTGATTTGGATTTCCAATCCACTAATTTTTCTAGCGTTGGTGGTTTTTAAGTTTTGAAGATCGGCCAATGCCGCATCGTGTTTTTGTCGTTTTTCTTCATAAACAGGGCCTTTACCTAATAATTTTGTACCAGCCGTGCCCTCTGCTTCGGTGATGTAGGTATCATATAAGGCATTTGTCTCTGCCTCCTTTGTAGCTATCTCGTTTTTTAAAAGGCTTATATTTTGATTAAGTTCGTCAACTTTAGGGGCGTATTGTAAGGCCAACTGGTCTTTGTTCGCTAAGGTTAGCTCGTTCTTTTGTTCTAGCAATACCTGATTAATTTCTTTTTCGAAGATTTTCATTTCCAAGGGTTTGGAAATGACTACAGCAATAATGATAGCTAAAATAATACGTGGAGTAGCTTGCAGTAGTTCGCTTTTGAAACTATCCCTTTTTTTTATGGTAGAAACTATAAAACGATCTAGATTAAAAATAAGTAGGCCCCAAATCGCACCAAAAAATACAGCTGCATACACATTGTCAAAAACTGTAAATAAGGCATAACTACTGGCAATAAGTGCCATGATAGCGGTAAAAAAAACGGTAGCGCCAATACCAGCATATTTGTTCTGTTCCCCTTTGGAACAGGTTTCTAATAGTTCAGAATCTGCTCCTGAACAAAGGATGAAAAAGCGTTGTAACATTATGAATCGTTTTTTGATTGATGATTGACTTACCTGTTAGAACGTAATTTCTACGGAATTGTTACACGAAAGCCCCGAAAATCGGGGCTCGCATTCTTAAAAAAATAAATAGGATTGTTTAGTGCTCTATTGGTGATGTAGATATCTTAACTACAGGTCTCTTACCCTTGGTAGTTCTACTGTCTATATTAAGGTCTTTATTTGTTTTCATAAGGTTGATAGCCCTATCCGAACTAATTTCTTCTCCCTCGTAGAAAAACTGAGCATCTTTTTTCGCCATGGCTATGACATGGTCTAGCGGACTTACTGGCGTAGGTGGTGTAGGAGGCTTAGGTATGTAGAACTGTGCTCCGTTTTGTTGCACAGCAAATAGTCCCTCTTTTTTCTCCATTTCGGCTTCCATTTTTTCCATCATTACTTCCTGTTCTTCCATTTTTTCTTC
Source organism: uncultured Maribacter sp. (assembly GCA_964569345.1). Taxonomy (GTDB): domain Bacteria; phylum Bacteroidota; class Bacteroidia; order Flavobacteriales; family Flavobacteriaceae; genus Maribacter. The sequence continues at coordinate 45,507 of CAZMUV010000017.1, forward strand.
CTGCCGTGTCATTAAAATCTCTTGACTTTCCAATTTGGCCTCTTCCTTTTTCATTTGCATTTCTTGGGATTTCAACTTAAGTTCTTCTTGCTGCATCAACCCTTCCTGCTCTTTTAATTTGGCTTCATCTTTTTTCATCAGATTCTCCTGTACCTTCATTTTTTGCATTTCCTTAGATAACGGAGCTGATTGAGGAAAAACTACTTTTTTACCCTTAGGATTTATCCTGATACCTGAGTTCACAACATCATAGGGGTCTTGCTCGTCAATGATTTTTTGAATAGTGTTTTCAGCCTCTTCTCTTTCATTTGGAGCATTAGGCGCTTTAGGTGCCGGCGGTGGTTCTGGAAAATCGGGAAAAGGTTCGGCGTTGGACTTTTGTTCATCCGACATTTTAGAGAAAAGATACTCTAGTCGCTCCACGTCTTTTTTATAAATCTTCATCTTGTTTCTGGACATGTTATTGTAGTGCTTGGCCAGTTTGTTATATTCGGCTAGTTCTTTTGTAGTAGCACTATCTTGTTTGGTATTAGCAGAGTTTTGCGTTTTAGAGTTAACAGGATTTTCTTTGGTGGTAAATCCTAATACAAATGTGCCATCATCTTGTTTTATTTGAAGGGTGTCCCTAGCAATAAACGCTATTCCACTATAGTTTTCCAAGGTCTTATTCATTCCTTTTATTGTATCTGCAGTAACTGTTTTTAAAATACAATCTTCTTTAGTTATTTGTTCTTTAATCGATTTTAGCAGTTTTATATTAAGATTTCCTTTGGCCTCAATATGAATTTCCCGCACGGAATTTGGTTTGGTGCTAACTGACTTGATAATTCGGGATAATTTGTTCGAAATATCCTCGACCGCTATAATTTCTTCTTCGATAGTTATTTCTTGTTTTTCGTTGACATAGATTTTTATAGGAGGTAGTACTTCGTTTATTTGTTTGTTAATATGGGTATCAGATTTGATTTGCTTTTGAATCACCTTGGTTTCACTAAATCCAAGTAGTAGCAAACTGAATAATGGAAGTACTAGAAGACTGCGCAGTAGGACTGCTTTTTTAGAGGTTTTTGTTTTCATGATGTTAAAACGTTTTTTGATTGATGAATAATTGATGGCATTTGCAATACTGGTTGATTCCTGTTTTTCAAAACTGTGATGTGATAAGTAAGACAGTAAGGTGTTTTGATATTGGGTCTGTGATATGCCTTTTTTAATAACCGCTTGATCTGCCAAGAACTCATGATTGAGTTTTATAGATTTTTTTAGGAGATATATAAATGGATTTATCCAAAATATGACCTGTAAAAACTCAACAAAAAGAATGTCGTAACTATGCTTTTGGCGCGCATGCGTTTGTTCGTGCAGTAGTACTTCTTTTGGAATTTCGTTTGCCTCAAATTTCGATTTGTTTAGAAAAATATAGCTTAGAAATGTATGGGGTGGTAATGGTTCTTTTAATAGGACATGGAAAAATTGTTGCCACCGTTGTTTGGGATTACCGTGTATTCTCCTAATGATTTGAACTAGATTTTTAAGGAACTTAATTCCGAAAAATGCTAATCCAATAAAGTAAATGGCCCATAAGATAGGTGCTATATCCAATACATCTTTCTCTAATGCCATGGGTATGCCAATTGGCCCAGTGGTTGCTTGTGGTATAGTATATTCCTGGTTAGGCGTATTGGTGATAGGAGGTGCCTCAACATATTCTGTAAATACGAGTGTAGGGATAATCAAGGCTGCCGCCAAGGATACCAAAAGATATATGCGCTTGAAGGTATGCATATTTTCATTTTCTAAACATAGGTTGTAGAAAAAGTAGAATAGTGCTAGGCAGGCCGTGAATTTTAAAAGGTAGATGCCCATAATTATTTCTTTTGAATTTCGGTATCTATCAGTTTTTTCAATTCCTCCAATTCGGTTTTGCTCAAATTAGTTTCTTGGGTAAAGAAAGATGCAAATTGTCCCGGACTGTCGTTAAAGAAATTTTTTATGAGTCCGTTTACATGTTTAGCGAAGTAATCTTTCTTTTTTACTAGTGGGAAGTATTCCCTACTTCTACCTAAGCTTTCGTAACCTACAAAACCCTTGTCTGTCATTCTTTTTAATAGAGTGGCTACTGTAGTGGTAGCTGGCTTTGGTGCTGGATGCGCGTCTAGAAGATCTTTCATAAACGCTTTTTTTAACTTCCAGATAATGTTCATGAGTTCTTCTTCCGATTTTGATAGCTGCATTTCTCCAAGTTTAAGGTTTACTCTACAAACATAGAGTAAATATTTTAATTCTACAAATGTAGAGTAAAAAAAGTAGCGTGTTGATAAAGGTATGACCGCTTAAAACCGCTATTTGTAAAAGAAAAGGAAGAGCAGTACCACTAAGGTTACCCCTATAAGAGAGGCTATAATGGTAGTTGTGCGGTCTTTTTTGTTCCGTTCGAGTAGGTCCTTTTTGAAAACTTCCATTTGTTCTTCGGAAAAGGTGGGGAAATTGTAGGTCGTAGTTTCATGGGTACCTTCCGATAGGAGTACCTTTCTATTGTCGCCTTGGAACTTCTTTCTTTTGGAAAGCTTGTTCTGCTTTAGGCGATTTATCATATCTAATATGTGTCCTCCTCCGCTCATTAACATCTTAATTTAATATTTATCAGCTTAAAAAACAAGATTGATATGGTTTTCAGTTTTGAATAGGTGTTTTTAACCCTTATTAAATTTAATGTTTAGGGTCTGTAATGCGTTAGGGATAGCAATGGAAAGCCCGCATTCCCCTTTTTTTGGTGAAGCGTACTTGTAGTGTATAGCCCGACCTTTTTTTTAGGGGTAACGCCCTGGCATTTTCAAGTCTTTTTAAAAGGCTAAATTTGTAACCTGTAAAATAGATAAACATGGAGATTGAAGAACAGTTGAAAGAAAGAAGCGGTGGAATATGCGAATTATGTGCGGCAACCACAGCATTAAATGTATATGAAGTACCTCCAAAATCTACTGGAGGTGTAGATGGAAGTATTCTAATTTGCGAAACATGTAGCGGTCAAATAGCCGATGCAGATACAATGGATACGAACCATTGGAGGTGTTTAAACGATAGTATGTGGAGCGAACATGATGCGGTAAAAGCTGTGGTTTGGAGAATGCTCTCTCGCTTAAAAGGCGAAGGCTGGCCTAAAGATTTATTAGACATGATGTATTTAGAGGATGCAGTTTTGGAATGGGCCAAGGCTACCGGAGAAGGACTATCTGAAAGTGAAAAGATAATCCATAGGGACGTAAATGGTGTTATCTTACAAAATGGGGATAATGTGGTCCTTATAAAAGACCTCAAAATAAAAGGTTCTAGTCAAATTGCAAAGCAAGGTACCGCGGTACGTAGAATTTCTCTCGATAGAGAAAATGCAGAGTTTATTGAAGGTAAAGTAGGGCCAACACTCACGGTGATTATCACTAAATATGTAAAGAAGACTTCTTAGTCGCTATTTAATTCAAGGTTGTTTTTTGTGCTATTCGATGAACGGGTGCAATAAAGGTTTCAGTATTTTAGTTATAAGTAGGAATTAACCTACTTTTTGTTAAAGGCCATTTAAGAAACCAAAGGCTATTTAAGAGATATAGGTAGGTGATTTTGAAACCCCGATCAAAAGACACTTATGAAAATATTGACCATAGATGATCAGCTGTTAGTCACTTTTTCCGTTCAGCGGATATTAAGTAACAGAGGGTATGCTGTAAAAACAGCATCAGATGGTTTAGAAGGTATTAAAATGTTTGAGCAATTTCAGCCAGACTTGGTGATTGTGGATTATCATATGCCCAAAATGAACGGGGTAGAGGTTGTGGAATATATTAGGGTAAAGAGAAATTCTAAAATTCCTATTCTAATTATGTCTGGTAATACGGATGTAACCATAATCGAAAAAGGATTTGAATTGGGTATTGCGGACTATCTTCATAAACCTGTCGATTTGGATAAGCTTGTAAGCGCGGTATCCAGTCTTTTTGAAAGGGCTAGGATTGCTATTTAGCATTATTGTTAACCGTTCATAGGTGTTTTATTATTTGCTGAAGTCTCTAGATTTTAAGCTAAAAAAACCTAAATCCTATGCGTAATAGCGATTTCCCACTTCAACCAATCGGCTTCGACTAGGTTTAGCTATTATTTTATTGACGAGTCGAAACGATCAACGCCGTAAGGATTGGTCTCAATTCCCTTTTATCCATTTACCACCTGGAACGTCCTTGCTTCCAGCCTTTTGCTTCATCAGCTTTGTTTTTCTTGTAAAGTCCCCATTCGTTTACCTACTCGCACGAACTATAGATTGTCCTGCGCTTAGGTGCCTTAATCTTTATCTTTCATTAATTCCGTAAAATAGGTATAAAAATAAGGTATGGTCTCAATACCTTTTAGATAGTTCCACACCCCAAAATGTTCGTTAGGAGAGTGTATCGCATCGCTATCCAAACCAAAACCCATTAGAATGGTCTTGCTGTTTAATTCCTGCTCAAAAAGAGCAACAATTGGAATACTCCCGCCACTGCGCTGGGGGATAGGTTTTTTACCAAAAGTGGTTTCATAGGCTTTTGAGGCCGCTTTATAGCCAATGGTATTTATAGGTGTTACATATCCCTGGCCACCATGATGGGGTGTTACTTTTACAGTAACCCCTGCTGGCGCGATACTTTCAAAATGTGTTTTAAACAGTTCGGTAATTTCTCTCCAATCTTGATGTGGTACCAATCGCATGGAAATTTTTGCATAGGCTTTACTAGCAATAACCGTTTTTGCACCTTCGCCTGTGTAGCCGCCCCAGATTCCATTAACGTCTAATGTAGGTCTTATGGAATTACGTTCATTCGTAGTATATCCTTTTTCCCCATAAACCGACTCAATATCCAGTGCTTTTTGATACGCTTCTAATGAGAAAGGTGCCTTTGCCATTTCCGCACGTTCTTCCTTAGATAATTCTTCTACCTTATCGTAGAACCCAGGAACTGTAATATGATTGTTTTCATCGTGCAGGGACGCAATCATTTTGGTTAGGATATTGATGGGATTGGCGACCGCCCCGCCATAGAGTCCAGAATGCAAATCCCTATTTGGACCTGTAACTTCTACCTCTACGTAGCTCAATCCTCTTAGGCCAGTAGTGATGCTGGGAACATCATTCGCAATCATTCCGGTGTCGGAAATAAGGATGATATCGTTGGCCAGTTTTTCTTTGTTTTCGGCAACATAAACTGCTAGGTTATTGCTCCCAACTTCCTCTTCGCCCTCAATCATGAATTTTACGTTACATGGAAGTTGGTCTGTGTTTACCATAAGTTCCATGGCTTTTACATGCATGTACATCTGACCCTTGTCATCACAAGCACCTCTTGCAAATATGGCCCCTTCTGGGTGTAATTCTGTTTTTTGAATAACTGGTTCAAACGGTGGTGAGTTCCATAAATCTATAGGATCTGGCGGTTGCACATCATAGTGTCCGTAGACCAAAATGGTAGGAAGGTCTTTATCGATAAATTTTTCTCCGTAGACAATAGGGTATCCTTTTGTTTTGTGAATCTCTACAGTGTCGCAACCTGCTTTTTCCAAAGCTATTTTTACGGCATCGGCAGTCTTAAGTACGTCCTTGGAAAAAGCAGGATCTGCACTTATGGAGGGTATTTTAAGGAGGTCTATGAGTTCGTTTAAAAAACGCTCTTTGTGTTGGGTAATGTAATCTGTTATCTTGGTCATAGTATTTTTTGGAAAGGCCTCAAAAGTACAAAAAAGATGCATTTCACCTAATTGTGTTGAAGCAGTTCTAAAGATAATCGCACTTAACCTGTGGCACACCTTTTTTATCTTAAACAAATAAAGGGTATTACCGTTTATTTTGTATATTACTAACCGTATTCCCCTACACTTTTATTAATATACTGGTGCTTAATGAAAACCTGAAAAGTTTAACAATTTTATTTTTTTATTTGCCTAGGCAAAATTACAAAGCATAGCCTTAGCTGCGGTTTATAATTTTAACGACGGCAAAGGGAAAAAAGAAGAGATAAAAATTCTGGTTTTCATTGAGCAGGAGTATTACACCAACTAACATGCAAAAGAACTGTTACACTATTGCTATGGGCAA